>JANMDE010000100.1:0-6296 GCA_031376105.1 Variovorax sp.
TGCTGCCTTGGTCGCGGCTCTTCAAGACGTGTACATCCAACAGCTGGACGAGTCGCATGAACTTAGAAAGCAGCTGTCTCACTATGCAGCGCGTTATCTGGGTCAAGAAATGAAGGATGAGGAGCCCTTAGATCCTGTAGCGAGATTCCATTTGGGCAATGGAGCCTGCGTTGAAGCCATCAACTGGGCGGCAGACCTGAGCCCGAAAGGCATGAAGCAGTCTTTCGGGCTCATGGTCAATTACCTTTATGATCTTAAAAAACTAGATAAGCATCGGGATATGCTCTCCAAGGCCATCATCCCGGTGTCAAGTAAAGTTTCTAAGTTGCTATGACCTGTCAGCAAACGCCCTTGGATACCAAGCCGACAGGCTATCCCCACAATCTCTTCTGTTTCGAGACTCCATGAAGAATTTCAACCTGTATGCGCATCTGCGCGAAAATTTTCCTGCGGATTTAGATGCCATTGCCGTTGAAACAGACCATGGCCTGAATTACTCTTGGCGCGATCTGGAGCGCGGCAGCGCGATGATGGCAAATTTGCTTGCTGGCTTAAAATTGCCTGAAGGCAGCCGCGTGGCGGTGCAGGTGGAAAAATCTGTTGAAGCAATGATGTTGTATTTGGCCACGCTGCGCGCGGGGCTGGTGTTTTTGCCATTGAACACCGCTTATCAAAGCGCTGAGATTGAGTATTTCGTCACCAATGCAGAGCCTGCGGTAGTGGTGTGTTCGGTGAAGAATTTTGGTTGGATTTCAAAAATTGCATTCGCCTGCGGTACGCAATCCGTCTTCACCTTGGATGATGATCGCACCGGAAGTTTGCTTGATCGCGCTGCAAAATGCTCTGATATTTATAGCACACTATTGAGTAATGATAAGGGGCTAGCAGCGATTTTATATACAAGCGGCACCACAGGGCGCAGCAAAGGCGCGATGCTGTCGCATGGCAACATGCTCTCGAATGCACAAACCTTGAAAGACTATTGGGGCTGGACAACTGACGATGTGTTTATTCACGCACTGCCGATTTTTCATGTGCACGGCTTGTTTGTGGCGATCCATGGCGCGCTCATCAATGGCAGCAAGATGATTTGGTTGAATAAGTTTGACCCCAAAGCCGTCATCGCGGCGATGCCAAGAGCAACCGTCTTCATGGGTGTGCCCACGCTGTACACGCGCATGCTGGCTGAACCTTCGCTCACGCAAGCCGCTGCGAAAAAAATGCGGCTGTTCATTGCAGGCTCAGCGCCTTTGCTGAAAGAAACTCATGAAGAATGGGAGCAGCGCACAGGCCACAAAATCTTGGAGCGCTACGGCATGAGCGAAACCGTGATGCTTACGAGCAATCCTTTTGCGGCTGACGCTCGCTACGGCAAACAAACGGAGCGACGCGCAGGCACGGTGGGTTTTCCGCTTCCCGGCGTGAGCCTGCGCGTTTGCGATGACGGTGACAAACCGTTGGCCACAGGCGAAATCGGCGGCATTCAGGTTAAAGGAGCGAATGTGTTTGCGGGGTATTGGCGCATGCCCGAGAAGACCGCCGAAGAGTTTACGAAAGACGGTTACTTTCGAACCGGAGATGTGGGCAAGCAAGACGAGCGCGGCTATGTGCATATCGTGGGTCGAAGTAAAGATCTGATCATCAGTGGTGGCTACAACGTCTATCCTGCTGAGATTGAAGGCTATATCAACGAGCTACCCGGCGTACAGGAAAGCGCCCTGATTGGCGTACCGCACCCTGATTTTGGCGAGGTGGGTATTGCTGTCGTGATTCTTAAGTCGGGTGCAATTGTGACGCCTGAAAACATCCTCGCCAATTTGAAAACCAAGTTAGCTAATTTCAAAATACCAAAGCACTGCGAGATCGTCTCAGAACTGCCGCGCAACACGATGGGAAAAGTGCAAAAGAATCTGCTGCGCGAGCAATACAAAGCGACGTTTAGTTGAAAGCACGGTTCTCTTCATAAGCAATACAGTCACTTCAGCAGAGGCTTCACAGAGTAAGCGTTGACGTAAGGTTTGTCTGATTCAGCGCAAAACCAGTACCGGAATGTGCGAATGCGTCAAAACATTGAGCGTCTCACTTCCCATCAGCAGCCGCTTGAAGCCCTTGTAGCCGTGCGAAGCCATCACAATCACGTCGCATTTCTGTTTCTTGGCGGCAGCAATCACTGATTCCGCAATGAAATCAGACGTTACGGTCATGGGCGTTGCTTTGACCGCGCAGCGCAATGCCTTTTCGCATGCGTCATCTAAGCTCTTTTGGGCTTGTGCGTTCCATTGCCCCTCAATTCGAGTGACATCGGTCGGGTTGAGTGTGATCGCCCCTTCAAAATACGCTGTAGGGTAACGCGGGACCACGCGTAAGAAAATGATTTTCGCGTTCAAGCTAGAGGCCAGTGCAATTCCTGCGCTAATTGCTTTGCTGGCGAGATCAGAACCATCGGTGGTGATGAGAATTTTCTTGAACATACTGCGCTCCGGGTTATTGATGGCTCAACGATATAGCGCATTACACAGTGTTGGTTTGATCTAGATCAAACGATAAGAAGAAGGAACTGCTTATGCTCAAACGTACATGAGCAGCTCGCTTCACCCCCCTTTGTTGGAATCTGTAAAAAGCAGCATGCCATATCCTGTTGAAAATTGGGATAAAAGCAGTGTGAGCAACGCTCCCGCATCTTGGCGATCATTTGACGACGATGAAAAATGGAAGTCGTTCAGTCAAACGCAGGGCAATGCCGTTTGGACATCGCGCGTCAAAGTGCAGGGCATGCACTGCAGCGCTTGCGCCTCCAGAGTGGAGCAAAGCCTCATGCAAGTGCCGGGCGTGTTGAGTGCGCAGGTCGATGCGATGTCGTCGCGTGCGCGCGTTGTGTGGGATCAGCGGCTGGTGAAGCCTTCGCAGTGGTTGTCTGTGGTCGCTGTGGCGGGCTACGCACTGGTGCCGATTCAGGGCGCGGATGCTTTTGAGCAATCTCGTCTGGAAAAGCGAGCCATGCTGTGGCGATGGCTGGTTGCAGGTTTTTGCATGATGCAGGTCATGATGTACGCGTGGCCAAACTACAGTGCTGCCGCAGGTGAAATTGATCCGATGAGTGACCAACTGCTACGCTGGGCCAGTTTGCTGTTGACCCTGCCTGTGATTCTTTTTTCGTGTGGCCCATTTTTCCGGGCTGCATGGAATGATGTGACGCATGGGCGCGTCAGTATGGATTTACCGGTTTCTTTGGGTATTGCTTTGACCTTTGCTGTTAGTACTGCTGCAGTGATTGACCCTGCCGGCTTGTGGGGATCGGAGCTGTATTTCGATTCGCTGACCATGCTGGTTTTCTTGCTCTTGACGGGTCGGTGGTGGGAGACCCGCCTAAAGCAGGAGGTCGCAGGGCAACTTGAGGCGGGCGCAGATCAATTGCCAGTTTCTGCTCAATTGATCGGCATCGATGGCCAGGTGCTGACTGTGCCAACGCTGAGTTTATGTGACGGTGACGTCATTCATGTGCGCACAGGTGAAAGCTTTGCCGCAGACGGTGTAGTCATCAACGGCCGCTCGGAGGTGGAGGAGTCTGTCTTGACGGGAGAGGCAATCCCCGTGGGAAAAGGCTTGAATGACGTGGTCTATGCCGGAACAACCAATTTATCCGCACCGTTGCATGTGCGCTTGACGCATGTGGGAAACGACACCAAGCATGGGGAAATGGCTCAGTTGATGCAAAGCAGCTTACATACGAAGCCCAAGATCGTTCAAATCGCAGATCGTGTGGCTAAGCCGTTTTTAATAGTGGTGTTGCTATTGGCGTTGTCATCCTTTGTTTACTGGTGGTCATCTGATCCGCATCGTGCTGTGTTGTCTGCTATTGCGGTATTGATCGTTACGTGCCCATGTGCTTTGGCGCTGGCCGCACCTGCAGCATTTTTGTCGAGTGCATCAGCATTGGCTCAAAAGGGACTGCTTATTCGTGACCTTTCCGCTCTTGAGCGACTGTCAAAAGTCAATCATTTTATTTTCGATAAAACAGGGTCTTTGACACTGAGCCAATTGGGTGTCATGGCGGTGGAGCTTCAGCCAAGAATAGACAAGGAACGAGCTCTCGCTTGGGCTGGTGGGCTGGCGAGCCACAGTCTCCATCCAGTGTCGAAAGCGATCCAGCAATATAGTGTGGACTCTGGATGGAACACTGATCCCCATTTATTTGCCAATGTGCAAGATGCACCTGGACAAGGTGTAAAAGGACAGCTCTTGCGGGAAGACCAGCAGGCTGTGGAATGTCGCTTGGGCTCAGCAGCTTTCTGCGGGTTAGAGCCGCAAGTCAGTAGCGTGAATTCGCGAGCGGTGTATTTAACCGATGACCAAGGGCTGCTGGCTACGTTTTCTTTGAGCGAAGAGCTGCGACCGAATGCGAATTGGTCTATTCAGGAGATTAGACACAGTTTAAGTGAGCAGTCACCTTCCATGCGTTCGTATTTGAGCATCATGTCTGGCGACGTGATGCCATCTGTGGCGCGCATTGTCCAGCAACTCAATTGGCAGCACAACACGGATGAAGTCTTTGCAGCGTGCTCCGCCCAAGACAAACTCCAAGGGCTACGGCATCTTCAGTCTCAAGGATATCGCGTGGCAATGGTGGGCGATGGCATCAATGATGCCCCTGTATTGGCGGCGGCAGAGGTATCTTTTGCACCCGCGCAGGGGGCAGCATTGGCCAGTGTAAAAGCGGATTTTTTACTTACCGCGAATTCCCTAGCGCCGATTGCTATGGCGCACAAGCAGGCTCAACGAACGATGCGTATCGTTAAGCAAAACCTCGCTTGGGCGCTGATCTACAACTTGAGCTTTGTACCACTTGCTGTTGCAGGCTTGCTCTCGCCTTGGATGGCTGGGCTCGGCATGGCATTGAGTTCGTTGCTGGTTTTGATCAATTCTTTGCGCCTAAAGCGTACTGGGAGCTAAAGCGATGGATATCTTGCTATTGTTGATTCCGCTATCGGTTTGTTTAGCGCTTCTCATTGTCATAGGACTATGGTGGGCTGTGAACTCAGATCAGTTTGAGGATCTCGATCAACAAGGAGAAAAGATTCTCAAACAAGATTGATCTAAATCAAGGTGCCGCGTTCAGTCCGCACACAAACTAAAGGTATTCACTACTTAGCAGAGGTTAGTATGCAAGACGCAGGCAAAACAGAATTAAAGCAAAAGGCGCACTCTTTAGCCAACTATCAGGACGACGTGGTCAGGCAGTTTAGTTTGGCAACCGTTTTGTGGGGCGTTGTCGGAATGACGGTGGGTCTACTGATCGCCGCTCAGCTGGCTTGGCCGGCGTTGAATTTTGGTGTGCCCTGGCTGAGCTATGGACGTCTGCGCCCATTGCATACGAATGCGGTGATATTTGCATTCGGTGGTTGCGCTTTGTTTGCGACGAGCTATTACAGCGTCCAGCGCACCTGCCAAACGGCACTTTTTATGCCCAAGCTCGCTAGTTTCACTTTCTGGGGTTGGCAGGCCGTGATCGTCGCTGCTGCTATCTCCCTGCCTATGGGCTTTACACAAGGCAAAGAGTATGCCGAGCTGGAGTGGCCCATTGATATTCTGATTGCGATCGTTTGGGTATCCTATGCCGTGGTGTTCTTCGGAACAATTGCACAAAGAAAAGTCAAGCATATCTACGTTGCCAATTGGTTCTATGGTGCATTTATCTTGACAGTTGCAATTTTGCATATTGTGAACAGTGCCGCCATTCCCGCTGGTTGGATGAAGTCTTATTCTGCCTACGCAGGGGTGCAGGATGCGATGGTGCAGTGGTGGTATGGTCATAACGCAGTAGGGTTCTTCCTCACTGCGGGCTTCTTGGGGATGATGTATTACTTCGTTCCCAAACAAGCGGGTCGCCCGGTGTACAGCTATCGCCTATCGATTGTTCACTTCTGGGCATTGATTTTTACTTACATGTGGGCAGGCCCACACCACTTGCACTACACAGCGCTGCCAGACTGGACCCAGTCTATTGGAATGGTGTTCTCGCTCATCCTGTTGGCGCCAAGTTGGGGCGGCATGATCAACGGCATCATGACCTTGTCGGGCGCATGGCACAAACTTCGCGACGATCCTATCCTTCGCTTCTTGATCGTATCGCTCTCTTTCTACGGCATGAGCACCTTCGAGGGCCCAATGATGTCGATCAAGACGGTGAATGCCTTGAGTCACTATACCGATTGGACGATCGGCCACGTGCACTCTGGTGCGCTAGGTTGGGTTGGTTTTATTTCGATTGGTGCTATCTACTTCTTGATTCCAAGACT
>JANMDE010000127.1:0-5359 GCA_031376105.1 Variovorax sp.
TGCGCATTGGCCGGTGTATTTTCAAAATCTGCTGCCCGAGGGGCACAACCGAGAGCGCTTGGCTCTGGAGCGCCGCTGCGGCGTGGATGATGAATTTGAATTGCTCGCAGCAGCGGGGCATGATTTGATGGGCGCGGTGGAGGTGGAGCCCGTCTCGCCGAGCTTAGAAATCCCGCAGGCGGTGCGCCATTGGCATACCGCGCTGGGCTTGGATGTGTTGGAGCCTGGCTTTGTGGAAGAGCCGGTGGAAGACGCGGCTTCGCTGCCGGGGGTGGTACAGAAGTTTTCTGCCGTAAAAGATGGCCGGCGTTATGTGGTCAAGCGGCGCGGCGGCTATGGCGGCATGGCAGGCGACACGATTTTGAAGCTGCCCACCACAGCACATCCTGATTTGGTGGCCAATGAATTTACGGGTTATCAGCTGTGCGGTGCGCTGGGTTTGGATTGCTCAAAGGTTAGCATCATCAGCAGAGCGCAGGCGGATTTGCCAACAGAATTGCCGTTTGACGAGATTCTGGCCGTGCAGCGCTTTGATCGCTCTGCGGGCGGTAAGCGCATTCACATGGAAGAGTTTGCCCAAGTGTTGGGCTATGCGCCGCACCACAAATATGGCAGAGGCATCGCGCATGATTATTTACGCATGCTGCAATTGCTCAATCTCTATTCCAGCCGCAACGCAATCGATGTGCAGGAGTTTTGCAACCGATTCGTTGCGTTCATTCTGATGGGCAACACCGATGCACATTTGAAAAACTGGGCGCTGATGTATCCAGACGGTCGCCAGCCGCAGCTCGCCCCGCTGTATGACCCGGTTTGCGTGAGCGCGTTTTTTGAAGACGTGCCGCCAAGTGACTATGCCGTCAACCGCGCAATTGACAAAACCTTGCGTGCTTTCACTTGGGATGATTTCTCAACGCTGCTCAAGCAAGCTGGCTTGCTGCGGCCGGGCAATGTGCTGCGCAAATGTAAAGAGCTGACCGCCCAAGCTCAGGCCGATTGGCTAGCGCTGCTGAAAGACGCACCACCAGCTGTGAGGCGAAGCGTGCGAGAGCGCTTGGCTGGCGGGGTGCGCTTGAGTCAAGCCAGATAGAATGCTCCTAATTAGATAGCATACTTTGCATATTCTATAAGGGCTAAACGCTGAAATCGGCATGAAAAAAGCACCTGCATGTTCAATGCAAGTGCTCCAATTGGCGGACTACGAGTCTAGGCAGTCTTCAATTCACACAGCCTGCGCAGCATCAAGCTCTGCTCAGAATTCCCAACTGAAGCCAGCAAATGCTGTGTTTGCAGTGTTGTAGCGACCCCAGGCGGCAGAGAGCTTCAAACCCTTTTGCACTTCCCAACGGACACCAATTTGCTTGCCGGTGTCAGACCCGGTGCTGCTGTAAAGATCGCCCGTGAGTTGCACTTTGTCAGCCACGGGGGCTTCTGCACCGAGTGCCCAATTGTTGCTATGGCCACCACCACCAGAGACGTTGCCGCGACCGATGTTGGCATGCAATACATAGCCTGATTCAAAACGGGCCGTGCCCAAGGCTGTGAAAATGGTTTCGGTGGCAGACACACCGCCCGCTTTGGCGCGGATGTACTCAAGCTTCACGCCGGCACTGAAAATGCCGCTCTTGAAAGGAATCCATTTGGCAGATAAAGCCGTGGCGTTGCCGGAAGCGGGAATGCTCTTATCACGAGCATGCTGCAAGCCCAAGCCCAGCTCTACGTTTTCAATAGGAGAGAAACCGCCGCTCAGGCCGTAGCCGCGCTCTGAACCAGACTTGGTAAAACCGCCTTCGATCTTTTTACCGCCTTTATCCAGCGTACCCGCGTCATCAGTAATCATCGGTGCTTCTGCAAAAGCGAGCGTGCTGCACAGGGCTAATGCGCCAAAGAGGATATGTTGTTTCATGTTGATGTATACGCTGCTTGAGATCAATTGGATTCAAGTATGCTTAAAATTCAATACTATCAAATAAATAGCGCCTCGCGCAATGAATACGCCGGCGAACTGCTACTTTTGGTCTTAAATTTATGTATTTCTAGTGCTCATACCGTTTCGCTATATCTCTTGTATTTGCGTCGTGCCATTGGGCATTTGCCTCAGAAATCCATTTTGAAAACACACGCGATGTAGGGCTCGGTGATTGAAAGATGGTCTCCGCGCGCCTTCCAAATAATTTCTGTTTCAACCGCCCAACGGTTTCCGCTCAATTGAAACACAGAGCCCACTATGGCCTTTTGCTGGGATTCGCTTTAATTTGCGCCAAGTGATTGCGGTAGCCTTGCACCAAGTCTCTAGGAATGAAAACATACTTTAGCAATTCATCGAGCATTTCTGGGTAAAGATAAAGAGGTGCATTCTCAGCATACATATGATCTTTAGCGCGGACAGAGGCTCGCTTACGCACACCATACACTGGGTTATTCCAGAGCAGCGCCGCACGACTAGGATGCGCTTTAGCGGTCATTATTTTTTCGAGTACTCCGCCCGATAAGCGGAATTTGTGCCTAGGCATAGTTGAGCTTTTGGCCAAAAGCGATTTAGCTTCATCGAGCCGTTTTTGCTCGCCTGGTGGCAGCGCTTTGCCAAAAACGTTTAGTACTTGGCAGTAGCGCCTGAGCTCCCAGATCGTTAGATCAAGATCTATTAGTACGAACCCATCTACCGAATACGGCACGTCAATGTACCGAAACTGGCCGTATTCCGAGAGCAGGTCAATGAATTCTTGACTGCGCGGCGACAACTCAATTGTGAAAGGAAGTTGGTTGGTTAGTAACTGCGCTTTTTTCAGTTCATGACCGACGCTCGTTGCTTTGATCTTGTTATAAAGAAGAATCGCCTTGAAGTACTTCTCGACTGCTTGCTGGGAAGCCCACAAAAATTGTGGCATAAGCTCAAACCGGCATGCTAAACGAGCTGCTATGTAGTCCCTGTCGGCTTGATCCCTGAAAGATTGCGTAGCGAAAGAATTGATATGACGCTCTAGTTTGTCTTGTTCGCTTTTGTACTGTGATGTGTGCATATTGCTAGGACTCCAGGCGACGCTCTAGTAGAAACTCAATTCAAAGTGCCAACAGTTTATCCAGCGGAAACCATTGGGCGTTTGAATCAGAGATTTTTTGGAAGGCGCGCGGCGAGCGGGTTGGATTGCAATCACCTGTATCGCGTGTGTTTTCAAAAAGATCTCTGAGGCAAATGCACGATGGTACGACGCAGGTACAAAAGTTGGAGCGCTATCAGCTACGTACCAAGGTTCCGGCAATAGAAACCTAGTTAGCACGAGCCGCAAAAAATGGGGTCAGAGCAAAATTTCGTCTTGAGTAGAATTCGCGTCGGGCGGATGAGTGTCTTGGATTTTGATCTGACTCCATTTTTTGCTATGTCTTCGGTAGCAATCTGCGCAATATCTATCAGGGCTATCTGCTATTTTTGCTATAAAAAAACGCCCCAAAGGACGTTTTAGTGGAGCATGAAAAAGATCATAGTACCTTAGCAATACTCGCGCAGACGTGATCAATGTTTTTGCTATTCAGAGCGGCCACACACATGCGGCCCGTATCCGTGCCATACACGCCGAATTCATTGCGCAGGCGCACCATTTGGTCTTTGGAGAGGCCGCTGTAGCTGAACATGCCGATTTGCGTGGTGATGAAGCTCATGTCTGCTTTCACACCAGCGGCTTTGAGTTTTTCTACGAAGCTGCTGCGCATGGCTTTGATGCGAACGCGCATTTCGGCCAATTCACCCTCCCACATGTTGCGCAGATCGGGTGTGTTGAGCACCATCGCGCACACTGTGCCGCCGTGGGTGGGCGGGTTGGAGTAATTCGTGCGGATCATGATTTTGAGCTGCGAGAGCACGCGGCCGCATTCTTCTTTGCTCGCGCAGGCAACGCTCAGCGCACCGACGCGCTCGCCATACAAGCTGAAGCTCTTAGAGAAACTGGTGGATACGAAGAAATTCAAGCCAGCAGCCACGAATTTGCCGATCACCGCGCCATCTTCCGCAATGCCGTAACCAAAGCCTTGGTAAGCCATATCGAGGAAGGGCGTAAGCTTGTTGGCTTTCACCACCGCGATCACTTGATCCCAATCGGAAGCGGAAATGTCGTAGCCGGTGGGGTTGTGGCAGCAGGCGTGCAAGATCACGATGGTGCCTGGGGCTGCGGCTTTCAAAGCGGCGAGCATGCCAGCGAAATTCACGCCGCGATTTTCTGCATCGTAGTAAGGGTAGCTTTCCACCACGAAGCCTGCTTGAATGAACATAGCGCGGTGGTTTTCCCAGCTCGGGTCAGAAATCAACACTTTGGCATCGGGCGAGAGTTTCTTTAAAAAATCTGCGCCAATCTTCAAACCACCCGTGCCGCCAATCGCTTGCACGGTGGCCACGCGGCCGGAGGTAACGATCTCAGAATCCGCACCAAACACCAAGCTTTTGACGGCGCTGTCGTAAGCGGCAATGCCATCAATCGGCAGGTAGGCGCGTGCTTTGGGCGCTGCGGCCATTTGCTTTTCGGCTTCTTGCACGCATTTGAGGAGGGGAAGTTTGCCGTTGTCGTCGTAATACACGCCCACGCCGAGATTGACCTTGGCCGGGTTGGTATCGGCATTGAATTGTTCGTTCAAACCCAAGATCGGGTCGCGTGGGGCCATTTCGACGGCGGAAAAGAGACTCATGGATGGACTTTCAAGAAAGATACAAATAGACAGCCGAACGCGAAAGAAAGGCAAAAGTTGCGCGAAAACCGCGAAAAATACAAATTTCGTTTTAGCGACTTTCGCGTTACTTTTGCGCCTTTCGCGTTCAAAAATGCATTTTTTTTGAAAATGCATTACGCTAATCGGTTGGTCTTTATTTTATCGCTGCACCGCAGCAATGCACGGAATTGTCATGCCAGAAGTCTTAGAAGTTATTCCTGAAACGATGCAAGGCGAGTTTGTCAGCTATCCTGGCTCGCCGTTTGAGCTGTTTATGCCGTATCCGCCTGCGGGCGACCAGCCTACGGCGATTGCGCAGTTGGTGGAGGGGGTGCGGGATGGCGAGGTGTTTCAAACGCTGCTGGGCGTCACGGGATCGGGCAAGACATTCACGATGGCCAACGTGATTGCGCAAATGGGGCGGCCTGCGATTATTTTTGCGCCTAACAAGACGCTGGCTGCGCAGCTGTATTCAGAATTCCGTGAGTTTTTCCCAAAAAACGCGGTGGAATATTTCGTGAGTTATTACGATTATTACCAGCCCGAGGCCTATGTGCCGCAGCGGGATTTGTTCATTGAGAAGGATTCGGCGATCAATGAGCATATTGAACAAATGCGGCTTTCTTGCACGAAATCGATTCTTGAGCGAAGAGATGTGATCATC
>JANMDE010000129.1:0-5270 GCA_031376105.1 Variovorax sp.
GCGTGAGCTCGGCGATGCCGGTGCGGGCGCTGCCGTCGGTGGCGGTGACCACGATGGCGTTGTCCTGATCGCCGAGATCGATCGATGCGGAGAACGAGGTCTGATCGAAGGTGGCGGCGATCGGTGCGCCGGCGCCGACGGTGACGATCACGGCCGGCGCGGTCGCCGGGGCGTCGATCGGGGCGTCGGGACCGGCGTCGGAACCGGCGTCGGCGAGCGGTTCGCCGCCGCGGTCGTCGCCGCAACCGATCAGCCACGCACACGCACAGGTCGCGAGCACCATCGTCTTCATGGCGCCAGTGGGTCACGGGCCGGGCGTGGCCAGCGGGTACGCGACGGGTACAGCTCACTACAACTTCATCTTGGCGGCCGGCAGCACCTCGAAAGCCTGTCGGTGCATGAAGTCGGACTGCCAGGCCTCGCCTTGCGCGCGCGGCGTGCTGCGCCCGTAGCCAGGGCGTGAATAGACAAGGCCGCGCGCGCCGACGGTGCGGCACAGCTGATCGGGAAACTCGCGCCACATCGCCACGGAGCCCAGGCCCTCGTGCAGGAAGACGATGAGCGGGGCCGGAGCCACAGCCTCGCCCACCCAGGCAAATTCGAGGCGCACGCGGCGCGCATTCCAGTCGATCCTGTCGATCTCCAGGAACTGGCTGCTCACGACGATGTCCGCTGCTCGCCTGTCTGGCGTCGACAAATGCCGATGCGCCTACTTCCGCGCCTCTCGCTCGCGCAGCTTGAAGCGCTGGATCTTGCCGGTGGCCGTTTTCGGCAGCTCGTCGACGAATTCTATGAAGCGCGGGTATTTGTAGGGCGCGAGGCGATCCTTGACGAAAGCCTTCAGCTCCTCCTCGGTCGCCGTCGCACCGGGCTTGCAGACGACGAAGGCTTTTGTCTTGGTCAGCCCCTCGGCATCTTCCTTGCCGATGACGGCCGCTTCGAGCACCGCCGGGTGCTGCACGAGCGTGGCTTCCACTTCGAAGGGGCTGACGTAGATGCCGCTCACTTTCAGCATGTCGTCGCTGCGGCCGCTGTAGGTGTAGGTGCCGTCGACGTTGCGCACGTACTTGTCGCCGCTCTTGGTCCAGCCGCCCTGGAAGGTGTCGCGCGTCTTGGCGCGGTTGCCCCAGTACATCATCGCGGCACTCGGGCCGTGGATGTAGAGATCACCCGGTTCGCCATCGGGAACGGGCTGGCCTGCGTCGCCGCGCAACTCGATCTCGTAGCCGGGCACCGGCCAGCCGGTGGTGCCGTAGCGCACCTGGCCGGGCTTGTTGCTGAGGAAGATGTGCAGCATCTCGGTGGAGCCGATGCCGTCGACGATATCGACGCCGAAATGCGCCTTGAAGCGCTCGCCGATGTCGGCGGGCAGCGCCTCGCCGGCGCTGGAGACGAGGCGCAGCGCGACCTCGCCGCGCTGGGGCAGCGCGGGGCTCGCGAGCATGCCGGCGAAGCCCGTCGGTGCGCCGAAGAATGCCGTGGGCTTGAGGCCCGAAGGGCGGCCTTCGCCGCCCGTGGCGCCCACACCACCCAACCAGCGCTTGAACGTCGCCTCGGGCGTGGGCCGCTCAGGCATCAGGATCGTCGTCGCGCCCACCGTCATCGGGAAGGTGAGCGCATTGCCCAGGCCGTAGGCGAAGAAGAGCTTCGCGGCGGAGAAGCAGACATCGCTCTCGCGCAGGGCGAGCACGCCGCGGCCATACAGCTCGGCCGTCCAGTAGGGGTTGGCGTGCGAGTGCACCGTGCCTTTCGGGCGGCCGGTGGAGCCGGAGGAGTAGAGCCAGAAGGCGGCTTCATCGGCGTGTGTGGCGCAAGGCTTGCTAATTGCTGTAACTTCGAGCAATTTGCCCCAAGCCGTGTAGCTCACTGGCAGGTCAGACGTTGCGCGGGAAACATAAATCGCCTTGATTTCATGCCCGCCATTTTGCGCGGCGATGTGCATACCACCTTGCAGCGTAGACACCAGCGCACTTGAGACTAAGGCTGCTTGGGCGCGGCTGTGTTGCAGCATGTAGGCGTAATCCTCAGCCGTGAGCAAAGTGTTGACCGCCACGGGCACGATGCCTGCATACAAGCAGCCGAGGAAAGAGACGACCCAATCGGTGCAGTCGTGCATCAGCAGCAAAACGCGCTCTTCGCGGCGCAGGCCGAGGGCTTGCAGACCTGCGGCAACGCGCTGGATTTGCTCGGCGAGCTGGCCGTAAGTTAAGCTGCCCGTGTCGTCGATCAAGGCAGCTTTGTGGGGGCGACTCGTGTTTGCGGCAATCAAATGCGCAGCGAAATTGAACTGCGCGGGCGGCGCTATCGTGTGGTGTGTCATGCAAGTCTCCTCAAACTCTCGTTTGACGGGTTGTTCGTTGTGATGCAAAATATTTCCAGCGGTACTATAAATTCAGAAAACACCTTATGTCAAGCAATATATTGCATGAAACGTCTGTTGAAGCAGAGCCTCAAGACGCTAAAAACCCGTTTCTCGCGGCTTTGGGCGAGCGCGTGCGCAGCCAGCGCTCACGGCGCGGGCTCACGCGCAAGGCGCTCGCAGCTGCGGCAGACATGTCGGAGCGGCATTTGGCGAATCTGGAATACGGTGTGGGCAATGCGTCGATTTTGATCTTGCAGCAGGTAGCGGATGCGCTGGAATGCCCGTTGGCCGAGCTGCATGGCGACTTGACGACGAGCAACCCGGAATGGCTGATGTTGCGCAAGCTGCTGGAGAATGCGGATGAAGCGCAGCTGAAGCATTTAAGATTGAACATTGCTACATATTTAGGAGCACTCCGCGCAGATTCTATAACGGCTACTGACCTAAAACGCTCTCAAAGAATCGCGTTGATTGGCCTGCGCGGCGCTGGCAAATCCACACTGGGAAAGATGCTCGCACAGGCGTTGGGTTATCCGTTTTTTGAGATGAGCGCAGAGATTGAGAAGTTGGCAGGTACTTCAGTGGCAGAGATTCAAGCACTGTATGGCGTGACGGCGTATCGCCGCTATGAGCGCCGCGCGCTGGATACGCTGATTGCCCAGCATACGCAATGCGTAATCGCCACGCCAGGCGGGCTGGTGAGCGATGTGAGCACCTTCAACACGGTACTCACGCATTGCACCAGCGTTTGGCTACAAGCCGAGCCGCAAGAGCATTTGCAGCGCGTGCAGGCCCAGGGCGACATGCGGCCGATGGCGGCCAGCAAAGAGGCGCTGGATGATCTGAAAAGCATTCTTGCAGGCCGCGCTGCCTTTTATTCCAAGGCGGATTTCAGCCTGAATACCAGTGCCCAAGGGCTGCATGAGAGCTTTGCTTTGATGCAAAAAATGCTTTTGCCGATCACTTCTGTCGTTTGATATGAAAAATATTGCATTTTTTGAAATATGCAATATAATTCATAAAATTCAAACTGAAGAGACACATTATGAGCACTGATCTTCGCGTTAACTACCAAACTGAACCCGGCCAATACAAGCATTGGACGATGGCGTTCAACGGCCCTGTGGCTACTTTGAAAGCCGATTTTGACGAAAACGCGGGTTTGCGCCCTGGCTACAAGCTGAAATTAAACAGTTATGACCTCGGTGTGGATATTGAGCTGCACGATGCGATTAACCGCATTCGTTTCGAGCATCCTGAAGTGCGCACCGAGGTCCTGACCAGTGCCAAAGAAAAAGTATTCTGCTCAGGAGCGAATATTTTCATGCTCGGCGTATCCAGTCATGCATGGAAGGTGAATTTCTGCAAATTTACCAACGAGACGCGTAATGGCTTGGAAGATTCTTCTGCCCACAGTGGCCTCAAATTCATTGCCGCGGTCAACGGCGCATGCGCGGGCGGCGGCTATGAAGTGGCGCTGGCTTGCGATGAAATCATTTTGGTGGACGACCGCTCTAGCGCGGTGAGTTTGCCGGAAGTGCCCCTGCTCGGCGTGTTGCCCGGCACAGGAGGCCTCACTCGCGTGACGGACAATCGCAAAGTGCGCCTCGATTTGGCGGATATTTTTTGCACCAGTGTGGAAGGCGTGCGCGGCAAGAAAGCGGTGGAATGGCGCTTGGTGGATCAGGCGGTGAAATCTGCGCAGTTTCAAGAAGCGGTGCAAAAGCGTGCGCTGGAATTGGCGGCTTTGAGCGATCGGCCGGTCGATGCGAAGGGCGTGGCGCTCACACCTTTGAGTTGCACGATTGAAGCCGATGCCTTGCGTTATAGCCATGTGACTGTAGAGATTGATCGCGCCAAGCGTATTGCAGTTTTCACGGTAAAAGCGCCAGTAGCCCTTATAGCATCTACGGTAGATGCTATCGAAAGTGCAGCATCGAATTGGTATCCCTTCGTACTGGCGCGTGAGCTGGATGACGCTATTTTGCAAATGCGCACAAATGAGCTGGATATTGGCACTTGGATTTGGAAGACCGAAGGCGATGCCGCCAAAGTGCTGGCGATGGATGCCGCATTGTTGGCAAATAAAGACCATTGGTTTGTGCGCGAGACCATTGGCATGCTGCGCCGCACCTTCAGCCGCATTGATGTTTCTTCGCGCAGCCTGTTTGCTTTCATCGAGTCTGGCTCTTGTTTTGCAGGCACGTTTCTAGAACTCAGCTTGGCCTGCGACCGCGCATACCACCTCGCTTTGCCTGATGACGAAGCCAAAGCGCCGAAGATCACCGTGAGCGAAGCCAACTTTGGCCTCTACCCGATGGCCACTGGCCAAAGCCGCTTGCAACGCCGTTTCTATGAAGAGCAGCCTGCGCTCGATGCCGTGCGAGCCAAGCTCGGCCAGCCGCTCGATGCAGATGCCGCATTCGAAATTGGCTTGGTCACGGCCAATCCTGATGATATTGACTGGGCAGACGAAGTGCGCATCGCCATCGAAGAACGAATCGCCATGAGCCCAGATGCTTTGACGGGCTTGGAGGCCAACCTGCGCTTCAACGGCGTAGAAACCATGGCCACCCGCGTTTTTGGCCGCTTAACCGCTTGGCAAAACTGGATCTTCCAACGACCAAATGCTGTGGGGGAGAAAGGCGCTTTGAAGGTTTACGGCAAGGGCGACAAGGCGGCATTTGATTGGAATCGTGTTTGATATTGAAGAGATAAATACCGGACGCAAAAGTCGCAAAAGTTGCGCAAAAGACGCAAAAAACACAAAAAAGAAGATAAAAAATTTGATTGAATTTCAAATTTTATTTAAAAGTTTTCTTTTCTGCGCCTTTTGCGCAACTTTTGCGCCCTTTGCGTCCGGTATTAAATGGTAGTTAAAAAATCTCGTTGTGCAGCAAGGCAGGTG
>JANMDE010000141.1:0-1681 GCA_031376105.1 Variovorax sp.
GTCTCTTGCGGCCCCACGCAATGCCAAGAAACATTGCGTACCGCGATGGCCATTGGCGCAGACCGCGCTATTTTGGTGGAAACGAATGAAGAATTGCAGCCCCTAGCCGTGGCCAAGCTGCTCAAAGCCTTGGCCGACAAAGAACAACCCGGCCTGATCATCTTGGGCAAGCAAGCCATCGATGATGATTGCAACCAAACTGGCCAAATGCTGGCTGCTTTGGGCGACATGCCACAAGCGACGTTTGCGTCGAAAGTGGAGATTGTTGACGGAAAAGCACAGGTCACTCGTGAAGTTGATGGTGGCCTAGAGACACTTTCTGTGAGCCTGCCAGCGGTCGTCACCACCGACCTTCGATTGAATGAGCCGCGTTATGTCACGCTGCCCAACATCATGAAGGCGAAGAAAAAGCAGCTCGATGTATTCAAGCCAGAAGATCTCGGTGTGGATGTCGCACCGCGCATCAAAACGCTCAAAGTTGTCGAGCCACCCAAGCGAAGCGCGGGCATCAAAGTGCCTGATGTGGCGACTTTGGTGGATAAGCTGAAAAACACAGCCAAAGTTATATAAGGATTCGATATGACAACCCTCGTTATTGCAGAACATAACAATGCCTCCATCAAAGGCGCTACTTTGAACACCGTCACGGCCGCTTTGGCTTGTGGCGGCGATGTGCATGTGCTGATTGCTGGCAGCAACGCTTCTGGCGCGGCCACCGCCGCTGCAGCGATTGCTGGCGTCAGCAAAGTGATTCACGCGGATGGCGCGCAATTTGTCAACGGTTTGGCTGAGAACATGGCCGCGCAGATTTTGGCAATTGCTTCTAGCTATTCGCATATTTTGTTTCCCGCCACAGCATCAGGCAAAAACATTGCGCCGCGCGTGGCGGCTAAGCTGGACGTCGGCCAGATTTCTGACATCACCAAGGTCGATGCGCCTGACACGTTTGAGCGCCCCATCTACGCTGGCAATGCGATTGCCACGGTGCAAAGCTTGGATGCCGTCAAGGTCATCACGGTGCGCACCACGGGCTTTGACCCTGCGGCAGCCACGGGTGGCTCTGCTGCCGTTGAATCCGTGACGGCTACTGCCGATTCAGGCAAGAGCAGCTTCGTGGGCTCAGAAATCGCCAAGCTCGATCGCCCAGAACTCACCGCTGCCAAAATCATCGTCTCTGGTGGCCGCGCTTTGGGCTCAGCTGAAAAATTCAATGAAGTGATGACCCCGTTGGCCGACAAACTCGGTGCTGCTCTTGGTGCTTCTCGCGCAGCAGTTGATGCAGGTTATGCACCGAATGATTGGCAAGTCGGCCAAACCGGCAAGATCGTCGCGCCACAGCTTTATGTGGCTTGCGGTATCTCGGGTGCGATTCAGCATTTGGCCGGTATGAAAGACAGCAAGGTGATTGTTGCGATCAACAAAGATGCCGAAGCACCGATTTTCAGCGTGGCTGATTTCGGGCTGGAAGCAGATTTGTTTGTGGCTGTGCCAGAGTTGGTGAGCAAGCTGTAATTTTTAATACCGTTTTGAACGCGAAAGGCGCAAAAGGAACGTGAAAACCGCAAAAAAGAAATCTAAAAGGATTTGTTTTTTTGCGACTTTTGCGTGGTTTTAGCGTCTTTCGCGTTTTCAAAAAATCTGGTTGACTGAGACAAAAGACATGACCTACAAAGCTCCCCTT
>JANMDE010000161.1:0-2062 GCA_031376105.1 Variovorax sp.
CACGACAACTCGAATTGAAAACAATGCTCCCTACGCCTACAAAGGCAACAGCGGTGCAGTCTACGCACCTTGGACACCAGCGGTCGGCAGCTACGTGATCAACGCAAAGCCTTATTCTGGATCAAGCGGCTCTGGCACAGCCGGCAACACGGCCAGATTCTTCCTGACGGTCATCAGTAGCGTAACGCCACCACCACCACCGCCGCCACCCCCTCCTCCTCCAATAGCGAACGACAAGCCTGCGACTCGCAACCAAGCCGCGCGCTTTTTGGCGCAAGCCACCTTTGGGCCAACGGATCTCGACATTGATCGCTTGATGAGCGTCGGTTACTCGGCTTGGATCAACGATCAGTTTGCCACCCCAGCCAGTGGCTCGCATTTGGACTTTTTCAGAACGCTCAAAGATGGAAACGATAAGGAGGTTGTAGCGACTTTCTGGAAGCAGGCACTCACCGGATCCGATCAACTGCGCCTTCGCATGGCGTATGCGTTGTCTCAAATTTTCGTGATCTCGCTGGAGGACGGAGATGTGGACAATTACGATCGTGCAGTCGCTGCTTGGATGGATATGTTGAACGCGCACAGCTTCGGCAACTATCGCGATCTACTGCAAACCGTATCCACGAATCCCATGATGGGCCTTTACCTAACCCATCTTGCGAATCAGAAGGCTGATCCCGCAACTGGCCGCGTACCTGATGAAAATTACTCACGCGAGCTGATGCAGCTTTTCAGTATCGGCTTGATCGAGTTAAATCAAGATGGCGGCCCTCGCGCGGTCAATGGCGGTGTGGCTCGCGAGACTTACACCCCCACTGATGTTTCGGAACTCGCCAAGGTATTCACTGGCTGGAGCTGGGCTTGCCCGGCGAAAGATAGGAATTGCTTCTTGCGCGGCGAATCCAACAATCGCAGCGACTCTGACCGTGATTTGAAGCCCATGGTTGCCTATCCGGATTTTCACAGCGTCGAGGCCAAGGCCTTCTTGGGCATCACCATCCCAGCAGGCACTAGCGCTGCAGACAGCTTACGAATCGCGCTAGATCGCCTCGCAGCGCACCCCAATGTCGGACCTTTTATTGGTCGGCAATTGATCCAGCGCTTTACCACCAGCAATCCCAGTCCAGCTTACGTGAATGCAGTAGCCAGTGCGTTTAACAACAATGGTGCGGGCCTGCGGGGCGACTTCAAGGCAGTCCTCAAGGCGGTACTGCTCCATCCTGAGGCTCGCTTGGTGAGCGATGTGTCAGGCAAGGTGCGCGAGCCCGTGCTGCGTTTGTCGGCCTTCGTTCGAGCCTTCCCTCATCGAAGCGTGTCAGGCAAATATGAAATTGATCTCACCAACAACCCCGCCAACGCATTGGGCCAAGCGCCCTTGCATGCACCCTCCGTGTTTAACTTTTATAGACCAGGCTATGTTGCACCAGGCAGCCAAAGTGCCGCGCGCAATTTGGTGGCTCCCGAACTGCAAATCATCAACGAAACCAGCGTCGCAGGCTACGTCAATTACATGCGCGATAGTATCAGCGGGGGCGTCGGCTTTTCCGCTGGTTATGGCTTAAACCGGCGCGACCTGCAAGCTGACTACACGGCGGAGTTGGCTCTGGCAAGCGATGTTCCTGCGCTGGTGGATCGCGTCACGAGCCGCTTGACATACGGAGCTATCGGCGCTGTACGCCGCGCAGAAATCATTAGCGCGGTCAGCAGCATTTCTTTGCTTGGCAACAGCTCACAAACCACCGCAAAACGCCAGCGCGTCAATGCAGCGATCCTCCTCACGGTGGCATCCCCCGAGTTCATCGTGATCAAGTAACAGGAAAATAGCCATGCAAAACTCCAAAAACATCACCGGTGCACCTGCAATCCACGCCAATGCATCGCGTCGTCTCTTCATGCGTCAAGCCAGCGCTTTGTCTTTGGCCGCTGGAGCGGGCGCGCCGCTGGCATTGAACCTGCTCGCTGCCGGCTCCGCTGCTGCACAAACAGCGGGGGACTACCGTGCGATCGTGTGCCTGTTCATGTTTGGCGGCAACGATTCATTCAACATGGTGCTGCCCACCGA
>JANMDE010000194.1:0-7963 GCA_031376105.1 Variovorax sp.
GCATCACCGTTAAGCGTGGGGTGCGTGCCAAGATGCTCGATTCAGCCAAGCGCAGCGTCGAGCTCAGCGATGGCAGCCACATCAGTTTTGACACGCTGCTGATCGCCACAGGCTCCTCGCCCATGAGCCCGCCCATTCCCGGCATCAACGGCCCTGGTGTACACAGCTGCTGGACGCTGGCTGATGCTCGCGCGATTGCGAGTTTGGCTCAGCCCGGCGCAAAAGTGATCCAGATGGGCGCAGGCTTCATCGGCTGCATCATCATGGAGGCGCTCAAGCAATGCGGCGTGGAGCTCACGGTGGTGGAAATGGGTGACCGGATGGTGCCGCGCATGATGGGGCCCACCGCAGGCGGCATGATCAAGGATTGGTGCGAGAAAGAGGGCGTGAAGGTGTATACCGGCGCGAAGGTCGAGGCCATCGAGCGCGGGGCCGATACCGATAAAGGCTTGCTCGGGAAGATTGCAGAGGTAGTGGGCATTGGCCAAAGCAGCATGCCTAGCGGGAAGATGACGGTGCGCCTGTCAACCGGGCAAAAGCTGGAGGCCGATTTGGTGATCAGCGCCACCGGTGTGAAGCCCAATATCGGTTTTTTGGAGAATTCCGGCGTGCGCTGCCTGCTTGGCGTGCTCACAGATGAACACCTACAAACCAATGTGCCCGGCATTTACGCGGCCGGCGATTGTGCGGAGGCCTTTGACAAGGTCAGCGGCAAAACCATCGTCAGCGCGATTCAGCCCAACGCGGCCGATCAAGCCCGCGTGGCTGCGCTCAATATGGTGGGTCATAAAGCAGAGTTGCGCGGCGTGACCCAAATCAACGTGCTCGATACCCTCGGGATGGTTTCCACCAGCTTTGGCGATTGGGAAGGCCGCCCTGGCGGCGAGCATGCCGAACTGACCGACTTGGATGGCGGTCGCCACCTTAGCCTCCAGTTTCAGGGCGACGTGTTAGTGGGCTGCAACAGCGTCGGCTGGACGGATCACGTGGGCGCAATGCGCGGTTTGGTGGAAGGGCAGATTCACATGGGTGAATGGAAAGACAGGCTGAAGGCGGATCCCAGCCAACTCATGGCCGCTTATATCGCCACAGCGCAAGGCCAGAATGAATGGAGCGGCGCGGCGGATGTGGGGCGTAGAGGACGCTGAGGTATTGCAAATAGGGCGCTAAACTTTGCAAATATGAACATCACGCTCAAGCTCTTCGCCTCGCTCACTGATTATTTGCCGCCCGATGCGCGGCGCAGCAACATCGTGCAGATCGAGGCCGACCCAGCCGCCAGCATCCTGCAAATCGTCGAGCCCTACGGCCTGCCGCCTAAGCTCGTGCATCTGGTCTTGGTCAACGGCCATTACATCAACCCCGAAGATCGAGCCACGCGCACACTGTTGGAAGGCGATGTGCTGGCCATCTGGCCGCCGATTGCAGGTGGGTAGGCAAGTGGTTAAATGGCTTGATTTGCTATCTAATACATAGCACTCTTCGTATATTCTATAACGGTAAACAGCCCTTTTTCTTTAAAAATTCATGCAGAGTCAATACGCAGAACAGTTTGACCGCGAAATGGGCTGTACGCAGGCTGAATGGCTCGGCTGGCTGCCCGCAGCGCTCGGCGAAGCAGCCTACGTGCTAGAAGAAGGCCGAATCCAAGCCAAGATCGTCACGGGTCACTCTACCGGCCATTTGGTGATCACTTGGCACACAGGCGAGCCCCGCCGCATCGCCCTGTTCAAAATCCCCCGCCTACACGTGAGCTTCCGTTTTGAGGGGCTGGATGATGCGCAGCGCTACGTTTTTATGAAACGATTTGATTTGTATATGCAGCGTGGGGGCGGGTGAACGGATGACGCGTTCTTTCAATAGCGTAGATTCGAATCTCCGCCACAATCGTCCCATGGAAAACTTAGATGTGATGGTTTTGCGCCAACTGCGCGATTGGCGGATGGCGGGTCAGCGGGCGCTGCTGGCGACTGTGGTGCGCACTTGGGGTTCGTCGCCTCGGCCAGTGGGCTCGATCATGGCGCTGTGTGAGGATGGCGCGGTAATGGGTTCGGTCTCGGGCGGGTGCATTGAGGATGATTTGATTGATCGGTTTACGAAGGCGTACGCTCGGGTGAGTGCTGAGCGATCTATTCCCAGCATGGAACATGCCATTCCCTTTGGTGCACCGCAGTTCATCAAATACGGCATCAGTGCTGATGAAGCGCATCAATTTGGCTTGCCTTGCGGTGGCACGCTGGAGCTGCTGCTGGAGTTTGATCCGGATGCTGCGCTGCTCTCTGAGTTGGTGGCGGCGCTCGAAGCAGGACGCTTGATGCTGCGCACGGTGCAGTTGGCCACGGGCGTGGTGTCGCAAGCTGAGAGTGCCGCACCGCAAGAGTTGGCTGTGAACGCGCTACAGCTCTCTAACAGCTTCGGCCCTGAATACCGCATGCTGCTGATTGGCGCTGGCCAGCTTGCAGAATATCTGGCCACGATGGCGCTGTTTAATGGCTTTGCCGTGACGGTGTGTGACCCGCGCGAGGAGTATCGCGGCGCATGGCGCGTACCGCAGGCGCGGCTGCTGACCGAGATGCCAGATGACGTGGTCAAAGCGTTCAGCGCAGACAGGCGCTCGTGCATCGTCGCGCTCACGCATGATCCAAAGCTAGATGACTTGGCTTTGCTTGAAGCGCTGCAAACCCCCGCGTTTTACATTGGCGCGATCGGTAGCCGCCGAAACAACGCCCTGCGCCACGCCCGGATGAAAGAGCATTTTGAGCAAACGGATGAGAAACTCTCGCGCCTGCGCGGTCCGATCGGCATCTACATCGGCAGCAAACTCCCGAGCGAAATTGCAGTGAGCATCATGGCTGAAATTCTGGCTGTGAAAAACGGCGTGAAGCTGCCGCGCGAGATGGAAGTGGCAAAGGCAAAAGAGGATCTGGATGTGTTGCCCAACGAAGCAGAAAGCGCATTGATCTGCCAGCGGATGCGCTAAATTGCGCGCCAGCCAATACTGTGCAAATGCCGTCTGGGATAATCGCTGCCGTGAGTACCGATCTCTTTCATATCGCTTTTTATAAATTCGTTCGCTTGGAGCAGCCAGTGGCGGTGGTGGATCGTTTGCGTGAGTTGACGAAAGAGCTGCAGGGCAGCATTTTGATTGCCCAAGAGGGCATCAATGGCATGTTGGCGGGCACAGCAGCTCAAATGGATGGCTTTGAATCTGCGGTGCAGGCGCTGGATGACCCGGCCTTGCAAGGCGCATTTCAAGGCATGGTGTTTAAGCGCACTGCATGTCACACCCCGCCTTTTAAGCGCATGAAGCTGCATTTGAAGCGCGAAATTGTGCCGCTGGGTGTGGAAGGTGTGGACGCGGCTGGGCGCATTGATGAGATTCATGCCAATGACGTGTCGCCGCAAGCTTGGCGCGAGCTGATCAAGCGAGACGATGTGGTGTTGCTTGACAACCGCAATAGCTTTGAATACCGCCTCGGGCGCTTTGAAGGCGCAATCGATCCGGGTGTGATCAATTTCCGCGATTTTCCTGAGTATGTGAAGGCACATGCGGATGAGTGGAAGACGCAGGGCAAGACGGTGGCGATGTATTGCACCGGCGGCATTCGTTGCGAGAAAAGTAGCGTCTGGATGCAGGATATGGGCCTCAAAGTGGCGCAGCTGCAAGGCGGGATTTTGAATTACTTCAAAGAAATGCCTGACGCAAGCCAAGATTGGCAGGGCGAGTGCTTTGTGTTTGACAGCCGCGTGGCGCTGGATACCAAGCTGCAAGAGACCCCCACGTCGGTGGACGAGGTGTATAGCGCCAAAGATTTGGTGGACGCTGCGCAGGCTGAAGATGCCCGCTGGCGGCTGGCGCGGGCCAATCGGCTGGATAAGTAGGGTTGATGGTTAAGAAAAGCCAAATACCGGAAGAAAAAATACCGGACGCAGAAGACGCAGAAGTTGCGCAAAAGACGCAAAAAAAACCGAATTCGAGCCTCAGATCTGCTCGATCAAGCCATGCTATGCCTCTGCGCGCGGGCGTGAGCGCGAGCACGCGGGTGTTGCCATTGCTGAAAGAACTCGATTTTTTACCCACCAGTTTGCTCTCATTTTTAGAGCACACTTCCCAGAATCCACAAGGGCGAGACTGGAAAAATCGTCTTACACAAGGTTTGGTTTGCGATTCTGGCGGCCTCAGCCTGCCGCTTGATGCACCCTATCTGCCCAGCCAGCGCATTTATTATTGGCGCGATGCCGGCCCCGAGCCGCGTATTCCCTTTGAAGAACAGATTATTTACCAAGACGCACACATCTTGGTGGCCGACAAACCGCATTTTCTGCCCGTCACGCCCACGGGTCACTATGTGCAAGAAACCCTGCTCGTGCGTTTAAAGCAGCGCACTGGTTTGGCCGACTTAACGCCAATGCACCGGATTGACCGTGATACGGCGGGTTTGGTGATGTTTTGCATCCGAGCGCAAGACCGCGACGCCTATGCGGCCATGTTTCGAGAGCGAAAAATCCAAAAAACCTACGAATGCATTGCGCCATTTTCACCCGCTATCAGCTTTCCCTTGGTGCGCAAAACGCGGCTTGAGGATTCGCCCCAGTCCTTTATGCAAGTAACGGAAGTGCGAGGCGAGCCCAACACCGAGACGCATATCGCATTGATTCAGCAGGCAGGCCAGCTCGCTCGCTATTGTTTAAAGCCCGTGACTGGTAAGCGCCATCAGCTCAGAGTTCATATGAATGCTATGGGTTTGCCCATCGCCTGCGATGGCATCTATCCAACACTCACGCCCGAAACGCAGCAGCCTGATTTCAGCAACCCTTTGCAACTGCTTGCGAAAGAGCTGGCGTTTCAAGACCCAGTGACCGAGCAGCAGCACCGATTTGTCTCTCAGCTGAGTTTGAAGGCGCTATGACTCTTGGAGATCAGCGGCACGAGTGCCTCAAATTCATGCCATACTTATTTTCATGCGATTAAATTTCCTGTCTGTCCCATGTACGCCGACCATTTCGGACTGACCCAAGATCCGTTTTCTATCGCGCCGGATCCTCGCTACCTCTTTATGAGCGAGCGGCATCGGGAGGCCTTGGCGCATCTGCTGTACGGTGTATCGGGCGCAGGGGCTGAGAAGGGTGGCACCGGGGGCGGCTTCGTATTGCTCACGGGCGATATTGGTACGGGCAAGACCACGATCTGTCGGTGTTTCTTAGAGCAAATCCCGCCAGACTGCCATGTGGCCTATATTTTCAATCCGAAGCTGACGGTAGCAGAGCTGTTGCAAACCATTTGCGAAGAGTTCCATATTGCCGGCCCACAGCCATCGGATTCAGCGCCAACCGTCAAAAATTACATCGACACGCTCAATGCCTTCTTGCTACAGAGCCATGCGCAGGGCCAAACCTGCGTGCTGATCGTGGATGAAGCCCAAAATCTGCGCCCAGACGTGCTCGAGCAACTGCGCCTGCTCACCAACCTAGAAACCAATGAACGCAAGTTGCTGCAGATTGTGTTGATCGGCCAACCCGAGCTGGCGCAATTGGCGCAGCGTGTGATTGCGCGCTTCCATCTGGATGCGCTGAGCGCGCACGAGACCGCACAATACATCAGCCACCGGCTCGCCATTGCGGGGCATCACGGGGCCCTGCCGTTTGATGACGCGAGCGTGCGCCAAATCCATCGCCTCACACACGGCGTGCCGCGGCGCATCAACTTGCTGTGTGGCCGCGCGTTGCTCGGTGCTTGGGCCCATGGGGCCACACGCGTCAATCGCTCAATAGTCAACAAGGCTGCACAAGAGGTCTTTGGGGCCGAGCCACCGGTCGCAACACAGCGCCGCGCCATGACCATGGGCTTTGCACTTGCGGGGCTGGCACTTGTCGTGGCGATGGGATTGCTAGGCGCGTTGTGGTTCACCGCGCCCGTAGAGCCCGCCGCAGCGCTCCAGCCCGCACCGGTGGCTTTGGTGGCTTCGCCCGCGTCCATGCCCGCTTCCGCGCCCGTGGCCGTTAAAACAACGCCAACCATTGGCCTAATGGAGTCCTTTGAGGATCTGCTGCCGCTGCTACCGCGCGAGCCCCAAGCTGCGTGGAATGCCCTCGCCACCCACTGGAAACTGCCTGACACCACGGCTACGCCCTGCGCAGCCGCCACCATTGACCCCTGGGAGTGCTACCAAACCAAGGTTTTGACGGTGCCACAGCTGCGCCAATTGGCCAGACCGGGCGTTTTGCGATTGCGCCTCGATGATGGCAAGGCAGCCTATGCCGTTGTCATGTCCTTGACCAATGAATCGGCGACTCTGCGCGTCAACAGCGCCTTGCGAACCGTGCGACTGACCGCGCTGCTGCGGATGTGGGATGGCAACTATGCCACTTATTGGCGCGCACCCGCAGGTTACAAGCCACTGGCGCAAGGGGGCAGTGCTTCCCTGTTCTTTGAGTCACTGGCGCGCCAACTGGCCCAGATCAACGGCACCCCGCTGCCCCAGCCGATGCCGCAGAGCTTCGATGCGGCGCTCCGGTCGCAAGTGCTCGATTTTCAGCGCTCATATGGGCTCACGCCAGACGGCCTACCCGGCCCGTTGACCTTGATGCAAATTGAGAGTGTCATGGCTGCCGCACCGCGGGCTCAATAGTTTTCCGAAGAAACCATGTCTTATATTCTTGATGCTCTCCAACGTGCCGCGCTAGAGCGCGAGCGCGCCAGCGGCACGGTGCCAGGCCTGCAAACACGTTCCATCACCGCCGAGGCTGCCACACACCAAGGTGCTGCCGTCATGCGACAGCGCTGGCCCCTCCTGGCCCTGATCATCGTGCTGGCCATCGCGGCAATCGCCTTCATCTTTTGGCCGACATCACCGGAAAGTAGACTTCCCGCTTCATCACCGCTAGCAACAGGCCCGGTCGCAGCGCCAAGCTCTGCAACAGTGGCTGCGCCTGCGGTTGTGAGCCCCGCGGCTACGGCACCAGAGCCCATCCCTGTGATTCCACCCGCCACCTTGCCAGCAGCAGCAGCTAGCCCAGCCCCCGCTGCGGCGCAGCCCACTGCGTCGATCGCCGCGTCGGTCACGGCACCTACCAACACGCCAAAGTCCGCTCCAGTACCTTCACCGCCACCTCCACCCCAGCCAAGCGCAAGCGCACCACAAACGCCCAAGGCGAGCCTCCCGTTTTTGAAAGACTTGCCCGACGCGTTGCGGACGCAAATACCGCCGCTCTCCATCTCAGGGGTCGTGTATTCTGACAATCCTGCCCAACGGCTGATCCTGCTCAACGGCCAAGTTTTGACGCAAGGCAGCCGCGCCGCCGAAGATTTGGTTTTAGACGAAATTCATCCGAGATCATCCGACTTCACGTTTCGCGGAGCGCGGTTCAAGCTGAGCCACTGAGGTTGATCAGGTCGCCTGCAAATCCCGAATAAACGACACCGCCTTGGTGGTGATCATGTCCACCGCCGGGCCATTCGCGCCATGCGGCAAGATCACGTGGGCGTTGCGTTTGGTGGGCTCGATGAACTGCTTGTGCATGGGGCGCACGGTTTGCAGGTATTGCTCAATCACGCTTTGGGCGCTGCGCCCGCGCTCGGCCATGTCGCGCTGCAAGCGGCGGATGAAGCGCACATCGGGCGCGGTGTCCACAAACACTTTGAGCGACATCATCTTGTGCAGTGCGGGGTCAAACAGCGCAAACAAACCTTCAATCACGATGATGGGCGCGGGCTTCACCGTCACGGTGTTTTTGCTGCGGTTGTGAACCGTGAAGTCATACACCGGCATCTGAATCGCGCGGCCCTCGCGCAGGGCTTGCAGATGCTGCATCATCAAAGGCCAGTCAAACGCATCGGGGTGGTCGTAGTTGGTTTTGCAGCGCTCTTCAAAGGAAAGCTGCGATTGATCCAGGTAGTAGTCGTCTTGCATCAACACGGCGGCGTTGGCCGCGCCCACAGAGGCGAGCACTTCGCGCGTCACGG
>JANMDE010000203.1:0-4163 GCA_031376105.1 Variovorax sp.
CTGCTGGACGCGCGGCTTCAAATGGCTGGGGCGCTTTATCTCGCAACTGGCGCGCTGGTTCACGGGTATCGAAATTCATCCTGGCGCGGTGATCGGCGACCGCGTGTTTTTTGACCATGCGATGGGCGTGGTGGTGGGTGAGACAGCAGAAATTGGCGATGGCTGCACGATTTACCAAGGCGTGACGCTGGGCGGCACTTCGCTTTACAAAGGTGCAAAACGACATCCCACGCTCGGCAAAAACGTGGTCGTGAGCGCAGGCGCGAAGGTGCTGGGCGGCTTTGTGGTGGGCGATGGCGCGAAGATCGGCAGCAACGCCGTGGTGATTAAGCCCGTGCCGCCAGGCGCTACGGCGGTGGGTATTCCAGCGCGCATCATTCCATCGAAAGAGGGCGTAAGCGCAGATGTGACGACGGGTTCCTCAGCCGATCCGAAATTTTCTGCTTACGGCATTACGCAAGACGACGATCCTTTGAGCTTGGCCATGCGCGGCTTGATTGACAACGCATCTAGCCAAGAAGATCAGATTGCGCTGCTGTGGCAAGCCATTGAAAAAATCTCTCAGGCGCAGGCCGTGCCCGATTGCATGCCTAGCGCAACGCAGGGCGAAAAGCTCGATACCAAGAAACTCAACGAGCTGGTGGGCAAATAGCAAAAGCCAAATTTAAGCACTTTGAATCGATTGGAAAGCAGAGACATGCGATTCAATCTCTCCTTGCATGCTGCGATTGACCCGATGAATGCTGAGCAATTTGCGATTGGTGGCTCGTAGGCGCAGCGATACGCTGGCTAAGATGCTGGCCAAGAGTCTGCAAGCAATCTCGGGCTGCTCTTGTATCAGGCGTGTCAAGGCGGCGCGCTCCAGCACCGCTAAATCCAGATCGGTGACCGCGCGAACTGTGGCCGAGCGAGGTTGCCCATCAATCAATCCGAGTTCGCCCACTAAAGCGCCCACACCCAACTGCGTGATCACCAAAGAGTCTGTGCGTTTAGCCTGCTCGTTTTCAACAACGGCATCGCCTTGCAACACCAAGGCCATGAAGCCTGTGTTGGTGAAGCCCTCTTGCACCACCACTGCCGTAGCTTTGATGCGCCGCGCTTCCATGTAGCCGACGATGGCATACGCAGCCGCTAAATCCAACTCGGCCAAAGCATTGCTGCCAGCGAGTAAGGCCGCAACATCTTGCCTGCTGAAGCGGCGTTTGTCGGTGAGGAATGAATCCATCGTGTCTTCTTTCAAGGCTGAGCCGCAATACCGCTAGGCATCAAGGCATCTGACATGGTTTGCACGGTTTGCCCCCAATCGGCGGGTAAGCGCAACACGTATACGCCGCTGCGCTGCAATTGGCCCATGTGAGACAAGCCAATGATACGCACATAGCGCGTTTCATTGGACGAGAAATTGGGGATGGCAACACGGCCCTGCGCATCAATGGCAAAGCTCTGCAGCCCTTGGCGCATGGGCGCATCTTGAGCAAGCTCGATTGTCAATTGCGTAGGTGTGTCGGCGCTACGTCGATCAAGCTGAAGCACAAATTCGGCACCTCGCACCACAGCGCTGGCGGCCACGCCAATCTCATGGACCCAAACGGTTGGCTGTACTGGGGCAGGGGGTGGCGGTGGCAAAGGCGCATCCGCAATCTCGATGCGTCGCAGGGCGTTGTAGCCCTCAATAGTTTGCGCATCAAAGCCGCGCACGCGCGCGAAATATATGCCATTGGTCAGGCTGCTGAGATCAAAGCTGGGCTCGATGGAGCGCGCCTGCAACACCAGTTGCGTAAAGGCCTCGTCGCGCGCCACTTCCGCACGGTAGCCAGCAGCGCCAGGCAGGCTGCCGACACGCCACAGGGTGGTTGCCTGAGTTGCGCCCGCAATCAAGCGGGGGCGCAACACGCGCTCGGGCAGCAAGGCTGCGTCCAAAGCAGGCAGTAAGGCCACCACTTTGATCTCGCGATCTTGCGGCTTGAAGGCCGTGCCGAAGCCGCCACCTAGTTCTGCGCCAACGGATTGCGCCGGATTGTCAGTGCGCACCAAACCTTCGAGCACTTCGGTGCGGGCGACACCGCTTGCAGGGTCTTCAAACGCGACGCGAAACTGCGTACCACGCACGCCAAGTGTTGAGGTGTTGGTGATCACGCCAAAGGGTTTGGCACGGCGTGTGGTTTTCTCTGCAGTGATGTCAAGCAAACCTTCCACCAGCCGAATCGCGCCCGAAAACCAGGTGGTGGAAATGCTGCTGCTGGGATCTTTCATGGCATATTGGCTTTGCTGCGTCACTTCTGCCAGCGTACGCGGCATCAACTGTACGCGCGAGCCATCAGCCATTTTTACAGTAGCAGAAGCGCCTGCACTCGTTTGCACGCGATCGCCTTGCCGAATGATCGCGCCCGCGCTGGCCGCTTGGTTGTTAATCAACACATCGCCCGAGGCATGAAGCAGCTGGCCTGTGAGTAGTTCCGTGGGTTGTGAATCTAAATTAAGCAGGCTGCGCGGCACATCCATCACAAAGCCAGGCTGAATCAGCGCAGGATTTTTGAGGCCATTAAGCTGAGCAAGCTTTGAAAATTCAGCGGGCTGGGCCAGCAGCTTCTTCGACAGTTTCGATAAATTGTCGCCGCGCTGTACGGTGTAGCTAATGAAAGGCTCTTTGGGGTTATCGATGCGGGCATGCGCCGTTGAGAGCGCTGCAAATTGCAAGCCGATCAGTGCGATAGAAAGCGCCAAGGGGCGATAGGTCAGAGTGCAACAAGGCAAAGCGCGCAATGCGAGAGTATGTGTCATAGGGGAATCTTCTGAGTCCGCCTCCTCAGGCGGATCAGGGGATTAAACCCTTTGAAACGCTCTCGCCTCAAAACGATAGAGCGGTCTTGCGACTTCCTTCACATGCTGTGAAACCGCCAATGCAAATAAGCGACACGGGTGATAACTATTGCGCAATTCTCTACGTTTTAGAGCCGACAAATTAGCGCAAAGTTTGTAAGGCACTCGTCAGGCCAAACACCGTGCTGCCCCAATTGGCAGGCAACTCCAGCAAAAGCACAGGGCTGTTGGCTGAAATGCCTTGCGAGGAAATCCCTGCAAAGCGCACAAAGCGGCGCTCGCCTGCCTTGATGTCTTTAAGGATCACGGTCGCATCCAAAGAGATCGGCAGTGTTTGCAAGCCTTGCGACATGTTCACATCTTGTGCGACTTGAATTTGCAAGCTGCGCGGCGCATCCACGCTGGACGTATTGACGCGAAGCAACAAGCCTTCTGGGATGAAATCTGCTGTGGCTGCCACATTGATCTCACGAAGCCAGATCAGGCTCACCGGCACGTTGGCAATATCAATGCGGCGTACCGCGTTGTAGCCTTCAATACCCGACGCATCCACGCCGCGCACGCGGGCGAAATAATTGCCGTTGGCAGCTGCGGCCAAGTTGATGGCGGGGCTGGCGGATTTGGTGTCAAACACAATCTGCGTAAACGCTGGGTCTTGCGCCAGCTCTGCGCGATAAGCGGCTGCGCCTGCCAAGGTGCCCACCGTCCAAAAAGCCTGCTGGCCTTCACGAGCACGCTCCACGCGCGCTGGCAATGCGCTCTCGGGCAGCGCGGGCAAGAGCGCCACCACCTTGATCTCGCGCTCATTGGGTTTGACGGCCACGCCAAAGCCGCTGCCCACATCTGCGCCCACCGCTTGCGCGGTGTTGTCGGTGCGCACTTTACCCTCTAGCACCTCGGTGCGGGCCGTGCGCTCGGCTGGATCTTCATAAGCCACACGAAATTGGGTGCCACGAACGCCAATGACCGATGTTGGCGTGACGACATTAATCGGCTCTTTGCGCTTGGCCGTTTTGTCAGCAGCAATATCCAACACGCCTTCTATCAAGCGGATCGCACCAGAAAACCAGGTAGTGGAAATACTGCTAGACGGGTCTTTCATGGCATAGCCGTGCTGCGTCGAGACTTCGGCCAAGCTGCGCGGCATCAGCTGCACGGTGGAGCCGTCAGAGAGCTTGACCACCGCCGAGCTGCCCGCAGCGGTTTGCACGCGTGCGCCTTCTGGCACCTGGCTGCCCACCTGTGCCGCCACCCCATTGATTGTCACGCTGCCATTGGCACTTTGCAGCACGCCACCCACGGCTAATTTGGGTTGATTCGCAAAATTGAGCATGCTGCGCGGC
>JANMDE010000218.1:0-2587 GCA_031376105.1 Variovorax sp.
GAATGAAGCTGTAGCGCCCGGTCGCTGCGCGCTTGCGGCAATTCAGTCGATGCCCACTTGGCTCGAACTCTTTCGGCTCAAGCTCTCTCCCCCGCCATCCGCGCCAGCACTTCGGCGGTGGCCGCAGTGTCTGCCTCGCCCAAGCCCATCGCCATCGCTGCGGTGTAGACGGAATGGCAGGTGTCTAGCAGCGGCGTAGGGCAATGCACCGAGCGCGCCATCTCGCTGATGATTTGCATGTCTTTTTGCCACAGCGCGATCTTCATGCTGGCCGGCTCATACTTGCGCTCAATCTTCATCGGCATGCGCAGCCGCATCGAGCCCGTACCGATGTAGGGGCTGTGGCCCATCTGCGCCAGCGCCACGGCCGGATCTAACCCCATGCGGCAGCACAGCGTCACCATCTCGGCATAGGCCACGTTGTAAATTGCCACAAGGTGGTTGGCGGCGAGTTTCAGCTTGGTGCCCGCGCCCAAAGCGCCCACGCGGGGCGCTTGCAGCGTGAAAACCTGGGCCAGCGCCGCTGCCTCGCGGCAAGCGGCGGGCGTGCCGCTTAAGTAAATGATCCAATTTTGCTGCGGCGCAGGCGTGGCCGTCCCGCTGATCGGCGCATCGATCATCTGCCGCCCTTGTTTGCGCAGCGCAGCGGCGGCGGAGAGCTTGTCAGTCAGCGGCAAGGTACTCGTCTCGATCACGATCTGCCCGCCTGAAGGCTTGCCCGCCTGCTGCAGATCAGCCACGACAGCATGTAGCGCAGCGGTGCTGGGCAAAGAGCAAATCAGCGCATCGGCCTGCTTGGCCACCTCTGTGCACGAGCCTAGCGCCCGCCCCCCACTGCGCCGCAAGCGCGTGCGAGCTGCGGGCAAAGGGTCATAACCCACCACCTCATGCCCCGCTGCTACCGAAGCGCGAGCGATGATGCTGCCCATGGTGCCCAAGCCGATGATGCCGATGCGTTGGGGGTGTTGTGTCATAAGAAGTCTCGTCGTTTGCATAAAACCGCTAAGAACTCGAAATCTGATTTATACCCCAGCCCCAGCGATTGACCTGCGAGGAAGCTTCATGCGATCCGCTCGCCTGCCACGCGACGTGCCTAAAAAAGCCGAGGCTTTTCTTTTAAGCGCTCTTTGCGGAATAGATCGAGCCACTGATCTTTTGTAGCGATGATTACTTTGTTGGCCGCGCGCGAGGGTAGATGAGGGTGAAGCATTTGCCTGATCCACCCTATCGAAAGACTTCATTTTTTCAGACCCATCGCGCAGCGGATGAAGAGGGTTGACGCGTCATTTTGCTATAAATTAAATAGCGTATTACTCAGCATACACAAGGGCTGGATACCGAGTTGGCTTGAAATTGAAGCTGTTTGAGCTTTGAAAGTCGCTTAACGTGAAGATGACCGGACCACCAACACAAACGGCGAAGCCGCCCTCTGCTGTTGTGGGGCCGTGTCGAGTGACCTGTTAACCGGCACGTACCGGAAAGCTGCTGACAATTTCATCTAAACCTTCAAGTGCCGACAGTAGGTAACTTTGATCAAGCGCCAGCTCGAACTCTAGCCGATTGCCCGTACCCGGTGCATCAAGTGCGATGCCTTTAAGCAGGACGTGGCCCAGACCGTCACCGGCAAGTTGCAATGAAAGCTGCTCTTCAAGAGTTGAGAAGCTCGCGACTCCAGTCTCTGCAACCAACCGCTCAGCGCTCGCCGTACATTTCTTTATAAAGGCGCTCAAGCTCCGGCAGGAAGCATGAAGGCTCGGTGCTCGTTCTGATGGTCCCGACGATTTGCCGGGCGAGGTCTTCCGCGCCGCTTGCCGCGATCACGGTGATTTCCGCCACGGTGTTTAGCCCCAGATTCACGATCGCGAACGCCGGAAAGACTTGGCGGCCCTCGCGCTGGTAAATGGGAGCGGCCTTGAGTAGCCAAACGCCCCCGCGAGCGGACTCGAACGGCACCAGCTCGACATCGACGAGGGGGCGGCGTCCATTGTGATTGCGCTCAATGTCGCGAACCGCGAGCTCGCGTGCGCGTTCAAGCAGACGGTCAGCGGCAACGCCTCGAAAATCGCTCGGTGGACGAAACCTCACGCTGGCGATCACCCGGCCGTCTTGGGAATAGGCGGTCGGTCCGGGGCCGACCTTCCAGTCGCCGGGGATAACATAGGCATAACAGAAAGGGCGCGTACCGTTGTAGTACTCGTACAAGCCCGGCGGCCAGTTCGCCTGGACCTTTGCGCCCGGCGGAATCGCGAATGTCGTCGTTTGTCCCCGCGCGGCGCGGCCCTTGTCGTCTTCGATTTCGTTCTGCCAACGGGGCTGCTGGGCGATCGCAGACAGAGCGAAGAGCAAAGGCAAGACGGCGGTCGCGTATTTCATGGGGTGGCGGCGGGCAAGGGGGGATGAAATCATGATCCGTCTTTCGAAGTCAATTATGGCTCAGAGGAGCGCAATTGGGTGCAGCCAATGTGCTGACAGCGCGATTGCACTCGCTATCGACGCCGAACAGGCGCACTACCTGAGGCTTAGTGATTACAGCGGGGGGCACCATGGTTTCCTACGATCATTTCCGCCAGGAATTGCGCGCTCGGAT
>JANMDE010000243.1:0-3044 GCA_031376105.1 Variovorax sp.
GTTGCGCCCACGGTGCTCGAGGAAGTCGCTAAAGCCATGCCCTTGGTGGAACGTGCAGAAAAAAATGCGGCAACGGTACTCGGACAAAAAAATATTCTGACGCAGGTGGGAAGCGCTTTGCGCACCATCAACCGCCAGTCCTCGGACTTGCTGGAAGTCGCCGAGACCGTCTCTTCTTTGAAGCTACAGCAAAACGCGCCAGCCGCCGAAATTTCTGCCTCTGGCCAGTTGGTGATGTTGACCCAGCGTATTGGTAAATCAGCCAACGAATTCTTGACGATGGAAGGCGTGAGCCCCGAGGCCGTGTTTTTGCTTGGTAAAGACTTAAATTCCTTCAAAGAAATCGCGCAAGGCTTGCTCGACGGTAGCCCAGAGCTGCGGTTGGCTGCCGCCAAAGACCCACAAACACGCGAGCGCTTAGAAGCGCTGCTCAAACAATACGAAGAAACCCGCGGCCAAGCCGGCGCGATTTTGGGTAACTTGCAAGGCTTGGTGTCTGCGCGTGAAGCGCAATCGGCCATCGTTTCCGACTCCGAGCCGCTGCGCAAGCAACTTGAAGATTTGCAAGGTCGCTTGTCAAGCCAAACCGGCTTGGGTGCTGCGCCCCTGATTACTTTAGGCTTGATGGGTATCTTGGCTATTTTGGCGGGTCTGGGTCTGGCGCGTGTGCAACTCGCAGAAAGCCGTAAGGGTCAGGCTGTTGCTGAATCACAGCGTGTGATTGCTGAGGGCCAAGAGCAAGAGGCCAAGCGGATTAACGATGCCAACCAAGCCGCCATTTTGCGACTGATGAACGAATTGCAGTCAGTGGCTGAAGGTGATTTTACCCAAGAAGCCACCGTGACCGAAGACATCACGGGCGCTATCGCTGACTCTGTGAACTACACGGTGGAGGAGTTGCGCTCACTGGTAGGTAACGTGCAAAACACGGCAACGCGCGTGGCGCAAACCACAGCCGTGGTGGAAAGCACGTCGACCGAGCTGTTGGCAGCCTCTACCGAGCAGCTGCGCGAAATTCGTGAAACAGGTCAGTCTGTGCTCGATATGGCAGGCCGAATCAACGAAGTGTCCGGCCAAGCGCAAGAATCTGCACAGGTGGCGCGTCAATCGCTGTCAGCTGCGGAATCTGGCTTGCAGGCCGTGCAAAACGCCATCGGCGGTATGAACGCCATCCGTGACCAGATTCAAGATACATCCAAGCGGATCAAGCGACTGGGTGAATCGTCTCAGGAAATTGGTGAGATCACCGAGCTGATTTCTGACATTACCGAACAAACGAACGTGTTGGCGCTCAACGCAGCCATTCAAGCGGCATCGGCTGGTGAAGCCGGACGAGGCTTCTCGGTGGTGGCGGAAGAGGTGCAGCGATTGGCTGAACGCTCCGCAGAAGCTACAAAACAGATTTCGGCACTGGTGAAAGCCATTCAGACCGACACACAAGACGCTGTGGCCGCTATGGAACGCTCCACGCAGGGTGTGGTGGAAGGAGCCAAGCTCTCAGATAACGCCGGTACCGCGCTGGTGCAGATTGACTCTGTGTCGCGCCGCCTTGCTGAACTGATTGAGGACATTTCCAAATCCGCTGCACGCGAAGCCGATTCGGCCAACGTGGTGGCTGGCAACATTCAGCACATTTTTGCGGTGACGGAGCAAACGGGTGAAGGTACTCGCTCGACGGTGCAGCAAATTCGAGATCTCTCCCGCGTGGCGGAAGAGCTGCGCCAATCGGTGTCGCGATTCAAGATTGGCTGATCGCTGAGGGCTGGCTTTTTAAAGTGCAGCCCAAATAACGATCAACTCAACAGGACGAATGAACCATGGCCACCACTTCTAACGCACCGACGGGTTCCGCGATTGATATCGGGGTCAATGACCTTGGACCTTTGGCCTGGGTGCTTGATGAGTTACGCAAATCGCTGGATTCAGCTGCCAAAGCGCTCAAGCGCTTTGTGCGCGATGCCGACATCGCCAAAGGCTCTGATCTGAATGCTGCTGATGCCAGTCAATTGCGCATCGCTCGCCAGCAACTCCACCAATCCGTCGGCGCCTTAGAGATGGTGGGATTCACGTCTCCTGCCAGCATGCTGCGCGGGATGGAAGGCGCTGTACAAAAGTTTGTGGCCAAACCCGAGTTGTGTACCGAAGCGGCAGCCGTCAAAGTTGAACGCGCAAGTTTTGCGCTGCTCGGCTACCTCGAAGCGCTGCTCGTGGGCAAATCGCCCTCTGCAGTCGAGCTGTTCAGCCAATATGCCGAAGTGCAAGAGCTGGCAGGCGCAACGCGCGTGCACCCAGCTGATTTGTGGGCGGTTCCTTGGCGCTGGCGCGATCTGGAAGATACGGGTGTTCCAGTTCTAGAATTAGACGCAAATTTCAGGGCGCGTTTTGACAAGTCCGCGCTGATGGTGGTCAAGGTCGGTGATACGGCCGCCTGTGCTGAGTTGGCACAACAATGCGCCGGGCTGGCGAACCAGTCGGCCAAATCAGTCGACGCCCAATTTCGTACATTCTGGCGAATTGCCGCCGGCACATTGGAGGCCATTGCCACCGGCTCTTTGCAAGCTGATCTGCATGTGAAACGAACGGTATCGCGTCTTTTGATCCTTTTGGCGACACATACCAAAGGTGATATGAGCGTGCCCGAACGGTTAGCTCAAGATTTACTTTTTTTCTGTGCTCAAGCTTCTCCCAAAGGAATGACGCCGCTGCTCGGCGAGGTACGCATGGTGTACGGCTTGGCCAGTCATATTCCCGTGGATTACACCAAGAGTTTTTATGGGCAATTTGATCCCAGCTTGTTGGTGCAGGCGCGCAAAAGAATTGGGCAGTTGAAGGAATCGTGGTCGTCTTTCACAGCCGGAGAGCTCTCCAAGGCCAAGCCAGTGCAAGACCAAATGGCGCTCTTGATCGACTCCATCGGAAAGTTGCTTCCCGCCTCTGGCCAAAGCTTGATTGCCGCATTGAATGAAGTGGTAGACAGCACCGCGCGCCAGCAAAAGCCACCAGAAGCGACGCTGGGCATGGAAGTTGCCACCGCGATTCTCTAT
>JANMDE010000206.1:0-10887 GCA_031376105.1 Variovorax sp.
GGCACACCTGCACCGGGATGTGTGCCCGCGCCTACAAAATACAAATTCGGGATGTCGGGCGATCGGTTGGGAAATCTAAAGCCCGCTGATTGCGTCAGCTTCGGGGTGATGGAAAAACCAGAGCCCAAAGGCGCAAACAGCTCGCTGGCAAAGTAGTTTGGCGTCACGATGTGCTCATGCACGATACAGCTCCCCAAGTCTGGCAATATGCGGCGCTCTAACTCAGATTGCAGTAGCGCTTTAAAGGGAGCTGCTTGATTTCCCCAGTCAATCCCACTGGCTAAATTGGGCACTGGAACCAAGGCATAGAAACTATCGTAGCCCATAGGCGCATAGTTCGCGTCGGTCGCGGTGGGGCGATGCAGATAGATGCTCAAATCATCACTCAGCTCTTGGCTCTCAAAGATTTTATGCAAAACCTCGCGGTAGGTATCACCAAACAAAATGGTGTGATGTGGCACATCAGTAAATACTTTGCTGGTGCTGAAATACCAAACAAACAGACCCATGGAGTATTGTTTGCGGGTCAGCACCTTGGGCTGTTGCTGTGCCAGTGGCAACAAGCGAGCGATGGTGTAGCCCGCATCAGCGTTGCTGATCACAGCATCCGCCGGGATATGCGCCCCACCGCACAGTTGAACGCCATTGGCTTTGCCTTGCTGAGTGGTGATGCGTTCCACATCAGCGTTCCAAACATACCTCACGCCATGGCGCAGACCTAAATCTACTAACGCTTGTACCAAACGCGCCATACCGCCGCGCGGAAACCAAACGCCCCATTTGCGTTCGAGGAAATGAATCAAGCTATAAATACTGGTGGTGTCAAATGGGTTGCCGCCGACTAAAAGTGGTTGAATGCTAAACGCGCGGCGTACACGTTCGTCTTTGAAAAATCTTGCAGTGGCGGCATAAACTGATCTATCGGCGCGCAAGCGCATCATCGCGGGCAATGCTTTGAACATCGACATGGGGCCTAAAAATGGTTGCGTACCAAGCTCTTCATAGCCTTTTTCAAACAGCTTTTGCGAGTGCGCTAAAAACTGTGGATAAGCAAGAGCATCTGCTAGAGAAAACTTCGCAATCTCAGTCTGTATTTTTTCGGTCGTGCCGCCGTAATCAAGCTGCGTGCCGTCAGAAAAGCGCATTTGATACCAGGGCTTGACAGGCATCAGATCAACATGGTCGGAGAGTTTTTCTCCAAACAGTGCAAAAAGCTCTTCAAACAGCACGGGCGCTGTCAGCACGGTCGGACCTGCGTCGTATTTGAATTGCATGGGGCCTACCTCGCATACAAATTCGCGTCCTCGCCCGCCTGGGCCAGGCAAGCGGTCCAGCAGCGTGACCTGATGGCCTCGAGCCGCTGTGCGAAGTGCTGCAGCCAAGCCACCAAAACCTGCGCCTATCACTACAACCTGCATCAAACGTGTCCTTAAGGTTTAAAAGATGCAAGCATGCATCTCAATAAAAAAGCGCTCTGGATGGTCATATCCAGAGCGCCCAGCTTAGCTCAGAATTTTTACTTCTTCGCGTTTGCTTCAGTCTCGCTGACCGCAACGTTCCAGATGATCAAACCGAAGGCGATTTTATTGAGCACATCGGCTAAGTTGTAGATCAAATTCAACGCATTTGCGCTGGCTTCGGGTCCGCTGCCGGTGAGGTAGCCAAAGAAGTAACCGATGGGATAGATAGCCCAGCCAATGGTCACAATCCAGCGCATCGTGTTGAAAGCAGACTGAACTGAGGGTGGCGCGCTTTGTGCGTTGATCTTGCTGGCTTCGCCCATGAAGATCTCATACAAAATGGCAGCCCAGCCGACCATACCGATGATGAACGCTGGCCACACTGGCATATAGCCAGCTTCGCCAAGGTAGCCGCCGACCAACATGACCAAGGTACCAATCATGAGACGCCAAAAAACGCCAGAAGGCACTTTGGTGATGGCCGACAGGATCAAGTAAAACTCAATCATCAGCAATGGAACAGTGATGAGCCAATCAATGTAACGGAAAACGGTTGGCGATGTACCCGTGTTGACCCACACCTCGCGCATGTACATGTAATGCACAGCAGCCACCAAAGTGACTAAGCCAGAAACAGTCAAAGACGTTTTCCATTTGGCAGAAACCCGGTCTCTCTCAAGGAAGAAAAACACGGTTGAGGCCATCAATGCCATGGTGATCAGCCAGAACGAAATACCTACGAAGTCATTGGGTTTGAGTAATGCGCCAGTTGCAGCTTGAACTTGCGTGGATATGAGTGCGATTGTTGTCGCGCCAAGTGCGAGCCGTAAGCCTAATTTGGCTGTTAGATTTTTGAACATCATGCGTGGGTCTCCTAAAAAGCATGACTGGTTGAATGAAAAGTCCTGAGACTTTTCGCCTGCCATGATTTCAGTGATCCCGCGGGTCCAGACTAATCATGAACCCATATCTTACCATTTCGGTGCGCCGTCGAGGACTGTAAGAAGATAACCTTAAACCATCTTCAACAGCCGCGCCAACGCATGGTCATCAATGCCTTCGGCCAGCAGGCTCTCATAGGTTCGCTGAGCGTAATCTAGCGTCGTGCCGTAGCGACCGCAGGCTTGACTGAAGATTTGGCGGTATTGCTGAGTCTCCAGTTCGCCGCAATAACTGGGGCTGCGCTTGGATAAGGTGAATGCTAAGGCACGCACCTGGCCTTGCGGCGTGGCGCAACTCAGCCAGCGTGGGTCATACACGTCGCCAGGCATTTCTCGAAACCACAAATCGTCCAAGGCTTGGCTAGCTTGCGACTTAGCGATGCGAAACACCACCCCTTGGCAGCTGCCTCCGGCAAGCAAAGCAAACACGAGGCCGGGGCACTCAGGTGTGCCGCGGTTGATACTGCTCCACATTTGCAAAGCGCGATGCCAGCCACGCACACGTGCAGTGCGGCGCTCTGAAAATTCAAATTCTGGCCGCCAAATCAGCGATGCATAGCCAAACACCCATAAATCAGCTTTCTGCGCTTGCCATTCTTCCCGTGTGCGCAGCAGCGCTTGGGCGGAGTCGTGCCGCAATTCGGGGCTGTTTTTTGGAGTATTTCGTGAGGCCATGTTCGCAATTTACAATACTCCTTAGTTTAATAACGGAGCTGTTCCATGTTCTCTCAAGATGATGAAAGCACGGGCGTTGCCCTGGGTGTGGTGTTTGGCGTGATCGCTTTGGTGGTTAGTCTGGTGATTGGCATGTCGATCTACCAGAAAAATAAGTTGGCCAAAATGGCCAGAGAGGTCGCTGTGGCTGCGGCACCTGTTGCTGCCGTTGCTGCGCCTGTGGCCTTGGCGGCTGATGCTGCCAGCGTGAAGGTGGAAAACGGCGCTGTGAAGTTTTATTTTGCGGCGGGCAAAGCTGAGTTGGCGCAAGATGGTGCGAAAGCATTGGCTGAAATTTTGACAGCGGCCAAAACAGGTAAAAAAGTGGGCATCAGCGGCTTTGTCGATGCTTCCGGTGATCCACAGAAGAATGCCGAATTGGCCAAGCTTCGCGCCTTGGCTGTGAAAGATTTGCTTCTGAAAGTAGGTGTGGCTGAAGGGCAAATTGTGATGGTGCGTCCAAGCGATATCAAGGCGGGTGCTACATCGGCTGCTGAAGGTCGGCGCGTGGAAGTGTTCATGATTTGAGTCAGCAGCGCTCTCCGATAAGCCGCAGCATCGCCTGCGGCTTTTTGTTACTCGCATGTAACCGAGCGCTGGTCAAATTGAGGTAACCATCGTATGATTGAGTAATTAAGTTACATGAAATTGCCCGAACGATGAAACTCCATCCTGTTGTTCAAGAAGTCACCGAGCGCATTCGCAGCAGAAGTGCAAATCTCAGACGCGCTTATTTAGCGCAGATCAAGATGGCCGCCGCACGTGACCGAGGCGCGGATCGCATGGGCTGCGCGAACGTGGCGCATGCGTTTGCTGCCTTGCCTGCAAATGACAAATTCAAAGTCGTGGCCGAGAAAGCGCCGAATGTGGCCATCGTGAACGCTTACAACGACATGCTTTCTGCGCATGCTCCCTTCGCTGCATTCCCCGCGATCGTGAAAGATGAGGTGCGCAAACACGGCGCCACTGCGCAGGTCGCAGGCGGTGTACCAGCGATGTGCGATGGCGTGACGCAGGGCACGGCGGGTATGGAGCTTTCGCTTTTTTCGCGTGACAATATTGCGCAAGGCACAGCGATTGCGCTGTCGCATGATGTGTTTGACGCGGTGCTGCTGTTGGGCGTGTGCGACAAAATCGTGCCCGGGTTGTTGATTGGCGCTTTGCATTTTGGACATCTACCGATGGTGTTTGTGCCCGCAGGGCCGATGACATCGGGGCTGTCGAACAACGACAAAGCCAAAGTGCGTGAGCAAGCAGCGCAAGGTTTGGTGGGGCGCCCGGAATTGCTCGCTGCGGAGAGCAAGGCCTATCACGGCATGGGCACCTGTACGTTTTATGGCACGGCTAACAGCAATCAAATGCTCTTGGAGGCGATGGGCTTGCATGTGCCCGGCACGGCCTTTGTCAACCCCGACGAGGCCACCGGTGGCAACCTGCGCGAACTGCTCACGCGAGAGGCGGCGCGAACTGTATTGCAAGCTGCCAAGGCGGGCAAATGCATTGGCGAACTGGTGGATGAACGCTGCATCGTGAACGCGATGGTTGCGCTCTTAGCCACAGGCGGCTCGACGAACCATTTGATTCACTGGGTGGCCGTGGCGCGCTCTGCCGGCATCTTGATTGATTGGGATGATTTTTCGCAACTCTCAGACTGCGTGCCGCTGCTGTCGCGGGTGTATCCGAATGGCAGCGCAGATGTGAACCAGTTTCAAGCAGCAGGCGGGCCGGGTTATGTGATCCGGGAGTTGCTCGATGCTGGCTTCATGCACAGCGATGTGACGACCGTGGCAAGCAGCTTGCGCGAGTACACCAAGATTCCCGCGAATATCGATCACAAGCTGATCTGGAGCGAGGCTGGCGAGAGCAAAGACACCAGCGTGGTGCGCCCCGCAGCTGAGCCTTTCAGTGCCACGGGTGGCTTGAAGCTCCTGCGAGGTAACCTCGGGCGTAGCGTGATCAAGGTGTCTGCTGTGCCCGAGAGCAACCACATCATTGAAGCGCCAGCGCGCGTGTTTGACAGCCAAGAAGCGATGCTAGCGGCTTTCAAAGCGGGTGAGATGGAGCACAACATGATTGTCGTGGTGCGCTGGCAAGGGCCGCGTGCCAACGGCATGCCTGAGCTGCACAAGCTCACGCCGCCGCTGGCCGTGTTGCAAGGCAAGGGCTTTAAAGTGGCGCTTGTGACCGATGGGCGCATGAGCGGCGCATCGGGCAAAGTGCCTGCGGCGATTCATGTGAGCCCTGAGGCATTGGCAGGCGGGCCGCTCGCTAAGCTGGTTGACGGCGATATCGTGCGGCTCGATGGCGTGGCCGGCACGCTGCAAGCGCTCGTGCCCGAAGCAGAATGGGCTGCGCGGCCACTGGCGCAAATGCCGGAATCCCTCACCCAATCCAACGGCATCGGCATGGGGCGCGAATTGTTCGCGAGCTTCCGCCGCAATGCCCTCACTGCCGAAGAAGGAGCTTGCTCATGGCTTTGAAACCTCTCCCTGCTGTGCTCACATCGCTGGATGTGATGCAAGACGCACCTGTGATCCCCGTGATCGTCTTGAACGACGTTCATCACGCCGTGCCCATGGCACGCGCCCTGGTGGCGGGCGGCATTCGTATGCTAGAGGTCACGCTGCGCACCTCTGTGGCGCTGCAATGCATTGAGCTTATCGCCAAGGAAGTGCCCGAAGCTGTTGTAGGCGCAGGCACGGTGCGCACGCCTGCTGAGGCGCAAGCGGCGGCGCGAGCGGGCGCGAGATTTGCCGTCAGCCCAGGGTTCACGCATGTTGTGGGGCAAGCGTGCCGTGACAACAGTTTGCCGCTACTCCCCGGTGTGGCCACAGGCAGCGAGATCATGATGGCAGCTGAGGCTGGCTATACCGAACTGAAATTCTTCCCCGCCATGCAAGCCGGTGGTCCCGCCATGCTCAAAGCGTGGAGCGGGCCGTTTTTTGATGTGAAATTCTGCCCGACGGGTGGCGTGAGCGTTGCAAATGCGAAAGAATTTCTGAGTTTGCCGAATGTGATCTGCGTCGGCGGCTCTTGGCTTGTGCCCAATGATGCACTGGCTTCAGGGGATTGGGCGCGGATCACAGCTTTGGCGCTTGAAGCCGCCGCGATGCATTGAATTTAAACAGAGGGATGCGTGGCACGCAAGTTGCTGCAAGGTGATGCCTGCTGCAAATCCTCATTGTTGAAAAATCGGCAATGGGTTACAACCAGTAGCAAGACAATGTTCAACTTTTGGAGCCACCATGCCGCCAACCTCACGCCGCGTTTCTTTGCAAATGTTGGGCTTTGCTGCACTCGGTATGCCTTGGGGTGCGCGGCAGGCTTTCGCTCAGGCTAAGCCGCCTGCTGGCGCGAGGCGCATCGTGCTGGGGCAATCCGTGCCACTCACCGGTGCGGCAGACCAAATTGGCGGTGCCTACAGCAGCGGTGCCAAGCTATTTTTCAGCAGCTTCAATGAACGCAAAAACAACCCCGGCTACACCTTCGAGCAAAAAATCCTCGACGATGGCTACGATGCCAAAAAAGCCGCCGCCAACACCAAGCAGCTCGTTGCAGACAAGGTGGACGCACTGTTTGGCTATGTAGGCACGGCCAGCAGCGATGCCTCAGCCGCGCTGGCAAAAACCAGCGAGACGGTGTTCTTCGCACCTTTTGCTGCTTCGGATGCATTGCGTGCGAAGGAGCAAACGCATGTGTTCCACGTGCGCCCCAGCCTGTCTGACGAGGCGCTGCGCATCGTGCGCCACTGCCAAACGCTCTCGCAAACGCGCATCGCCGTATTGGCTGAGGACGATGCCATGGGCCGCGCCGGGTTGGCGGCTGTGACCCAAGCCTTGGCTGACGCGAAGATGCCGCCTCTGGTGGCCTCTGCATTTGCACCGGTCAACAGCGACAAGGTACAACCCGCTGTCGCGGCCATCATGAAGGCGCAGCCGCAGGCCGTGATTCAAGTTGCGCTGTTCAACACCACAGCAGCTTTCATTCGCCAAATGCGCAAGGCCAGTTACGCGGGTGCGTTTATGAATTTCTCGGTCGTTGGGCTGGATCCGCTTTTCAGCGCACTTGGCAAAGAGATCGCCGGCGTGGTGGTGTCGCAGGTGGTGCCCTCGCCGCGCAGCGTGACGATTCCTATCGTGAAAGAATACCTAGCGGTGATTGAAACCTCTGACCAAACGGCATCGTATGAAAGCCTGGAAGGCTTCATCGCCGCCAAGACCTTTGCCGAAGCAGTGCGTCGCGCTGGCAAGGGCTTTGATTCGGCCAGTTTGCAAAAAACCCTTGCTGGCATGACCGACTACGACGTGGGCGGCTTTCGTGTGAATTTGCGCGCTGGTGTGCGCGATGCTGTGCGCACGATCGATTTGGTCACGGTGACGGCCGACGGGCGCGTGTTGCGCTGAAGCGCAGACCCGCTGATTCGCTTAGCCGTCCTTCAGCCCCTGGCTGTTTGCCCTGTGACCTTGGCAATGGCCTCAGCTTGCCGAGCCGCTGCACCTTGTGAGGCGGTCAGCCACAGGCTGCCACTTTGCTTAAGCTGAGCCAATTGCGCGGGCTGGCTGGCCGCCTGAGAGGCCACATCAACACCCCGCTGCATATCAGCCACACGCAGTGCAGCACCCATGCTTTGCGCCGTCTCGCAAGCTTGCTCAAAATTAAAGGTGTGCGGCCCCATCACCACGGGGCAACCCGCCGCAATGGCTTCAATCAGATTTTGCCCACCTAAGGGCGCAAAGCTGCCGCCAAGTAAAGCGATATCTGCCAGCGCGTAATACATCGGCATCTCGCCCATGCTGTCGCCCAACCACACATCGGCCTGCTCTGGCGCAGCATCCCAACTGCTGCGCCGAGAAACGCTCAAATGGTGTTGCTCGCAAAGCGCCTGCACCTCATCAAAGCGCTGCGGATGGCGTGGCACGATCAGCCATTGCATCTTTTTTGGTAAATTTTCTGCTATAGATTCAGTAGCATACTTTGTTGATTTAATAAGGGCGAATGCCTGTATTTTCTTTAAAAAATCAATTTCCTCGCCTTCCCGGCTGCTCGCCAGCAACACCACGGGTTGACGTATTGAGTGGCTCTTCAGGGCTTTGCCTTGCTGCAGCAAACCGATGTCGATACTGACGTCAAATTTCAAATTCCCCACCACCTGCACCGCTAGTGCGCCCGCTTGTTTCAGGCGCTGCGCATCCTCATCCGTCTGCGCAAGCACCTGCTGAAAACTGCCAAATGCTACTTTTGAGAGCGCTTGAATACGCAAAGCCTTTTTGAGCGAATGCGCATTCAGCCGCGCATTGGCCAAGACCATAGGCACGCCTGCTTGCCGCGCTGCATCGCACAATTGCGGCCACACCTCGGTTTCCATCACGATACCGATGCGCGGTTTGAAATGTGCAAAGAAGCGCTGTGTAGCTTGTGCGCTGTCCCAAGGCTGCCAGACCTGAATATCACACGCTTGCAGCAGTTTTGCGCCTTCTTCGCGGCCTGTGGCTGTGCCATGTGTGAGCAGCAGCTTCATGCCGGGCTGCTGCTGGCGCAATTCGCGCAGCAAGATGGCAGCAGCACGCGTTTCGCCTAAAGAGACTGCATGAATCCAGATCCAAGCTTCTGATGCTGCTTGCGAATACACGCCAAACCGCTCTTCGATAAATTGCCCATAGAGTGGCTCTTTCGCAGCCCGCCGTTTGAGGCGCAAACGAATCAAGGGCTGCAATGCCCAAGTGAGCAGGCGATAGAGCGAGAGGGCGAAAGCCTGCATGTGCCTGTGTGAGATTCAGTGCGCCGAAGCTTGCACCTGAGCATCAGGCTTGACCGTTTTGAGTAGTGCCATCATCTCGTGTTCAATGCGGTGCAGCGCCGCTTCGGTGTGGCCTTCAAAGCGCAGCACCAGCACGGGCGTGGTGTTGGAGCCGCGAATCAGGCCGAATCCATCGGGCCAATCGACGCGCAGGCCGTCGATGGTGTTGACCGTGGCAGGGGCTGCAAATTTGGCTTGGGCTTGAAGCTGCGCGACGACGCGGTGAGGCTCACCTTCTTGGCAAGCCACGTTAAGCTCAGGCGTAGAAAAACTCGTGGGCAAGCCGTTGAGAACGGTATTGGCATCGGGGTGGGCGCTCAAAATCTCCAGCAAGCGGCAGCCGGCATAGGTGCCATCGTCAAAGCCATACCAGCGTTCTTTGAAGAAAATGTGGCCGCTCATCTCGCCGCCCAAGGGCGAGCCGTTTTGCTTCATCCGGGCTTTGATGAGCGAGTGGCCCGTTTTGTACATTTCTGCCACGCCGCCTGAGGCCACGATGGCGGGCGCGAGGCGCTGAGAACATTTCACGTCAAACACAATTGTCCCGCCCGGCACGCGCGAAAGCACGTCTTGCGCAAACAGCATCATTTGGCGGTCTGGGTAAATCACTTGGCCGTCTTTGGTGACAACACCCAAGCGATCCCCATCGCCATCAAACGCAAAGCCCAGCTCGGCATCGGTTTCTTCCAAAGTGCGAATCACATCTTGCAGATTCTCTGGTTTGCTCGGGTCAGGATGGTGGTTGGGGAAATTGCCATCCACCTCGCTGAACAGCTCAATCACTTCGCAGCCAATTTTGCGGAAAATCTCAGGCGCTGTGGCTCCGGCGATGCCGTTGCCACTGTCCACCACGATTTTCATGGGACGCTTCAAGCAAATGTCGGAAGCAATCCGGTCACGATACGGCGCTTCCACATTCACATTGCGTACTTTGCCGCCAGGTTGCAAAAGCCAGCTTTCAGCTTCCATCATCTGGCGCAGCGCTTGGATTTCATCGCCATAAATCGCGCGGCCACCCATCACCATTTTGAAGCCGTTGTAATCCTTCGGGTTATGGCTGCCGGTGACTTGAATGCCGCTTTCACACAGTGTGTTAGCTGCGAAATAAAGCAAGGGTGTGGTTGCTAGGCCTACATCAATCACCTCCACACCCGCTTCCACCAAGCCGCGCACCAGCGCTGCGGATAAGGTCGACCCGCTCAAGCGCCCATCGCGCCCCACGGCCACGGCCTTTTGGCCTTCGCGCAAAGCAATCGTGCCAAAGGCGCGGCCTAAACCGAGCGCGAATTCTGCATGGAGTGCGCTGGGCACGACCCCCCGAATGTCATAGGCTTTGAAGCTGGAAGCGATGATCTGCATCTTTAAATTTCCTGAGGTGAGGCGCTTATTGTCCACGCGCTAAGCGCATCTCATTATTTCCTTGTTCTGCGCCGCTGCCCGGCACATTGCTGCCCGCGCGGTCGGTGACTTCAGCCAAACGCGCTGCCAACTGCTCAGGCACGGTATCACCCAGCCCCAAATGAATACCTTGCGACAGCGTAATGTGCGCCGCCTCAAAGCCGCCCGCACCTGCGCACAAGATCGTGCGCGTGGGCGCGCTCTCATGTGCGAGCACGAGCATGGCCGGGATGACCGCCTCTGCGCGAAACGCCTCGCGCACATCTTCGGGAAACAGCGCCTCCGTCATCCGAGTCGTGGCAGTAGGCGCAAGCGCGTTCACATGAATTCCATGTTTGCCGCCTTCAATCGCCAGCGTTTGCATTAGCCCGATTTGCGCGAGTTTCGCCGCGCCATAGTTCGCTTGCCCAAAGTTGCCATACAGCCCTGTGCTCGAAGTCGTCATCACAATACGGCCATATTTTTGCGCCAGCATCTGCGCCCAGACCGCCTTGCTGCAATGCGCCGCGCCCATCAGGTGCACATCCACCACGAAGCGAAAGTCGTCCATCTCCATTTTTGCAAACGATTTGTCGCG
>JANMDE010000297.1:0-3103 GCA_031376105.1 Variovorax sp.
GGCACGGTGGCAATCAGCTCTGCACCCAGTAATTTGCGCAATGTGGAGACGTGCACTTGAAGATTGTTCTCTTCCACCACACGGCCTGGCCAGACCCATTCGAAAAGTTGGTCTTTACTCACCAACTCTCCCGCATGCTGCACCAAGGCGGCCAAAACATCAAAAGCCCGAGCGCCCAGCAGCAAGGGTTGGTCTTCGCGGAGCAGGCGGCGCTTGTGTAAATGCAGGGAAAAAGTGCCGAAAACGACGGGATCAAGCATCAGGGAAAGCGCAGATTTCAGGATTTTTAAGGAAAAAATGAGTACTTTTTCAGGACATTCAGTGTACCCGCAGGCACACTGAACACATCGTTACTTGACCTAAAAGACCTTAAAAATCATGCTCTTAGCGCCTCACAGCCCCGCCGCCGCCGCCATCGACTGCCAACCCGAATACGCATCCAACGCTGCCTCTCAAGATGCCAGCCAGCATGTGGATTGGCAGGGCACAGTCGTCATTCACAGCCTGAACCGCGAAGACAGCTTTGCGATTGGCCCCGATGGCTGTGTTTGGAATTTTGTGCGCCAGCAAGGCGCAGCGCCCCTTCTTTTGCCCACAGGCTTGAAAGCCAACAGCTTTGCCGTGGCACGTGATAGCGAAGATCAATTGGTGCTGTTTGCAGCGCAGGGTTTGCAGTTACATGCCTCAATTCAGCAGCCCGAGGCAGAAGATTTGCAAGCGCATTGGGACCCCCGGGCGTGCAGCCAATGGAGCAAACCTGTGGCTTTGAATTTGCCCCAAGTGCCCCATGCTCAGAGCATCGTTCGCGTGAGCTGCGAAGGGCGGGGCGCGCATTTGCATGTGGGCGCTTTGCTGCAATGCCATCGCCCGCCGATGGCCGATCATTTTGAAATGGCGGTGTCTCACTGGCCGAAAAATGGCCAGCAATTCCAACATTTTCGCAGCGCAGGCCGCGCTTGCGTCAATGCCTGGCAAGAGTTGCTGGTCGATCTGCGCCACATGGCTGAAGCCACCCAACTAGGCTTACCTGTGGCTTGGAATTAGTCATTAATAGCTACTAAATATATAGCAAGCTTACTATATTGCATAAGGGCAATCAGGCTATTTTATTCATACTTCTACGCTAACCGACTGCTCAGGGCGGTTTGCCAAGATCTGCGGCATCCTGCCGCGATCGCCGGTCTGCATTGAGCGGCGGTCTCCTCAAGCGCGGCATACAGACTCGATTGAAATAAGGGGTCAATAAAAGGCGGAGGCTTGCGCGGATGTCTCTCTTCGTGTCAAATCATCACAAGATTTGCAATTTCAGGGAGTTGATCGTGCATCCATCAGCGATACAAGGCATGCTGCCGGCCACCGAAATGGGTGTGCCGTCGGCGAGTGACAAAGCCAGCCGTTTTCCATTTTCTGCTGTCGGCAGCGCCGTTTTAGTGGTCGCCACCGGGCTCGGATTGGTGGCCTGCGGTGGGGGCGGAGGCGGGGGTAGTTCGCCCGGTAGCCCGGCGACGGTGAGCTTGTCCGGCCAAGCTATCAAAGGCCCCGTGATAGACGGCCAAGTGTGCGCCTACACACTGAACAGCCCGCGCCAGCAAATCGCCTGCGCCAAAACAGACAGTAGCGCAAATTACCAGCTCCAGCTGCCCGCTGGTACAGGCGATGTCTTGCTCGAAGTCACAGGCGGCAGCTACATCGACGAAGCCACAGGCCAAAAAGTTGCGCTCACCAGCCCGCTGCGCACCCTCACCAAAGCCGGCGGCCCGATTGAAAACGTGCTCATGACCCCCTTCACCGAACTGGCCGTCCAGCGCGCCACAGCAGGCAACCCGGGTGGAAATTTGACGCTGGTTGGCTTCCAAACGCAGATCGGCGCATTGGAAACAGGTCTGGGTATCACGGGCTTGGCCACGGGTAAGCCGTTTGGTGGCAAATCTGCGGCTGACATCACGCATCAAAAGGCGTTGGAAGCCTTTGCCAAGCAGCAAAATGCGATGGGCAAAACCGTTGGTGAGGCGCTGAACGTGATGGGGCTGACGCTTGACAAATGTGGCGTGACATCGGTGGGCGCAACTTTAGCGGTGTATTCGCAGGCCAGCAAGAGCAGCACATTGGAAACCGCCAAGGCGGTCTTGGCGCAGCCATCGGTCGGAACAGTTGGGAATGCAGATATCTATATCGACGGCTTCTCGGTACAAATATCGCAGAATTTGCCTGCTCCCTGCACCGACAGTTTTGTGGTTGATGGAGTGGCGCAGCCCTATGCTGATTTGTTCAATGCGGGCGCAACTGGAAGCTCTACCACCGCGAAAACAGTGGCGATTACCGCGTGCGGGGCAACTGCAGGGATGAAGGCGGTGTTTCCTCAGGCAAATATTTCTATCTTGGGCGTTTTGGCTACCGGTGGGGTGATAAGGATTTGGGATGGCAAGGCGGCGGCCGATCCGTCTGCGTTAATCGGCATATCGGTAGGAGCAATTGCAATCACCGGTGTCCCGTCAGCCCCAAATAGTACCTCGGTAGGAGCACTTTCGATCTCAGGCGTGGGTGCAGGGACTGCGAATGCAGGCATTATCCTGACAGGTGGCAAGCTGCCAGCCAATGCGCTGCCCAGCCTTATTGGGGCTACCTCATCAGGCCAAGCGAGTTTAAGTATCCCGGGAGGATTTGCATTTCAAATGACGGGAGCCGACCCTATCGATTTGACGGCATCAGGCTTGCTTTTGAATGAGGGCTGCTTGCTACCGGCAACAGCCAATAAAAGCTTTGGTGATATCGCCGTGGCAAAAGCAAATACTTCAAATGTCTCCGTCAATCAACAAAGCTCTCGCGCTATCCTGAATTGGTCCACTTTCAATATAGGTGCCGAAGCAAGTGTGAGTTTCAATCAACCCAGCGCTAGCGCAGTCGTTCTGAATCAAGTTACCACCAGCTCCCCAAGCCTCATCCTTGGCAAACTTAGCAGTAACGGGCAAGTGTGGGTTCAATCGCCCACAACGCTTGATTCATCGGGAGGCTCGGTCGTGATCAGTGGTGGTGGTTTGACCACCAGCGGCACAAGCAGCTCTGTCGGCGGCGGCATCACCGTCAGCAGCAAGTAGAAATTAAA
>JANMDE010000310.1:0-6245 GCA_031376105.1 Variovorax sp.
ATGCGGATGTAATCCTCGTTGCCTGCGTGATGGTCAAAGGTAAATTCCACCAAACGCCGCAGTGCGGCCTGCGGTGCGAGGTCATCCAAATGCAGCCCGGCTTCGATCTCTCTTAGGCGGCTGTAAGCTGCCTCCAACACAGCCACATACAAGCCTTGTTTGCTAACGAAGTAGTAGTAAATCATGCGCTTGCTGGTGCGCGTGCGCTCAGCAATTTCGTCAATGCGCGCACCCGCGAGGCCTTTATTCGCAATTTCCTCTGTGGCCACAGCAAGAATCTCCGCCATCGTGCGCGCCGGATTGTTGATGCGGCCCGTGGAGGATTCTGCTGCCGTCTTGACCGCAGTGCTCTTGCGGCGCACCACTGTCTTGCGCGGTGTCATAGGTTTTTTTACAAGATGTACCGACTGGTTCATCTTACAGAGTATATGCTCTGCTTCAGTTTTTTTGACAATCCCAACACGTGCAATCCTCATCCAAAGCGCCGCCCGACCCCATTCGCGTTTTGCTGCTCGGCGCTACCGGTTTCATAGGCTCCTATGTGCTGCGCCAATTGCTGGCGCAGGGGATGCAAGTGGTGGCCGTTTGCAGGCAACTGCCTTTGCCTGCCAAGCTCAACTCACTGCCCCATCTGCGCTGGCTGGCTTTACCGTTGCAAACGATGCTCGACTCAGCAGATTGGCAGCCGCACATGCAAAGCGTGGATGTGGTGATTAACTGCGTGGGGATTTTGCGCCAGCGCTTGGGTGAGCGTTACGACGATATCCATCACCGCATGCCTGCAGCGCTGGCGCAGGCTTGTGCGCAGCACAGTGTGAGATTCATCCACACCTCCGCGCTGGGTTTGCATGAGCGCGCAAAAAGCCGATTTCTCGCCAGCAAACTGCGTGGCGAGCAAGCTATTTGCGCAAGCGGCGCAGACTTTTGTATCGTGCGCCCCAGTTTGATTGACGGGGTGGGTGGTTTTGGGGCGAGCTGGCTGCGCATGCTGGCGCGCTGGCCAGTGCATTTCGTACCCGTCGGTGCGACTGGGCAAATTGCCGCAGTACAGGCCACAGATTTGGGCTTGGCTTACGCAAATCTCGCAAACAAATCAAGCCTCATCGAGTGGCGGCAAGCCAATTTAGGTGGCACACGGCTTTTTGCCTATGGGCAATATTTGCAATTGCTTCGCGGCGTGGAGGCTGGCCATGCCAAGCCCGCTTGGCAATTTGGACTTCCCAATTGGATGTCGCGCATTGGCTCGCATCTGTGCGATGTGTTTCGCTTCAGCCCTTTCAGCTATGGCCATTGGATTCTTTTGCAGCGCGACAACATACCGCTGCCCAATGCGCTCCCGGCGTTGCTCGGGCGCGAGCCAATGGCCGTGACGTATTCCAGTGTGGCTTTGAAAGACGACTTCAGGCTGTCTTGACCGACAAAGCCACCAAAGCAGCTTGAAATTCTTCCAGCGTATTTAGCCGCGCCATCGGCGGCAGCGCGGCGAGCAGGCGGCGGCCGTAGCCCATTTGCACGAGGCGGGTGTCGCCAATCACCAAAATACCGCGATCTGTTTCACGGCGAATCAAGCGGCCTGCGCCTTGCTTAAGCGCGACAGCCGCCTCAGGCACAGAGTAATCAGAAAATGCGCTGCGGCCCTCGCGCTCTAGGCGCTGACAACGCGCCTCCACCAGCGGATCACCGGGCGGCGGGAATGGCAGTTTGTCGATGATGACGAGCTGCAACGCTTCGCCGGGAATGTCAATACCTTCCCAAAACGATGCCGAAGCCACCAGAATGCAGCCCCTCCCGCGCCGGGAGTCACCCGATCCAGCGCCCAAGGTATCCCCCAGACGAAAGCGCTCCACCAACTCGCGCTTAGACGCTTGGCCCTGGATCAAGACATCGAGTTGGCCATCGAGTTGCTGCTTTAAGCTGTCGCCAATCGCTTTCAAAGCGCGCAGCGTGGTGGTAAGCACCATGGTGCGACCATGCAGCGCCAGCGCGCCTTGATGAGCGATCTGCGCTATGGCTTCGCTGTGAGTCGGGTCACTGGGTTTGGGTAAGTGACGGGGCACATACAGGCTGGCCTGATTCGGGTAATCAAAGGGGCTTTGCGCCACGAGAATATGCGCATCGGTGAGGCCGCAGGGCTCGGTGAACCAACTCAGCTTGGCATCATCGCCCAAAGTGGCGGAGGTGAAAATCCAAGCGCGGCGAGAAGCCTCTTTGGGCTCTTTGGGCTCTTGGCGATGGGAAGTTGAAGGCGCACCGCGCATGAGGGCTTCGTCGTCGTCGTCCTCGCGGCCATCTTGCGGCATCCATTCTTGCCAGTCGGCTCCGTTCGCTCCATCGCGCTCCACATGCGATTCATCCTCTGGCGGCAAATCCCCCAAACCTTGCCCCACATCCAGCTTAAGCAGCTTGGTGCGGATGGTTTTGGCGATATCTAAGGGCGCTTCCATGAGTTGAATATGCTGCCCCACATCGAGCCATCGCACCTGACCCGGCTCGGGCGCTTGCAAGAATCTTTTGGCGCGCCCAGCCATCTCGCGCGCGCGCTCATGCAAACGCTGAAAGTCGGGCGCGATTTCGCTGACCATATCGAGCCCAGCCATCGCCATCTGTAGCGCTTCTTCAACGCGGGAAAGGCCTTCAGCCCAGTCTTGTTCGTGTAGACCCTCTGGGGCGCTGCTCGTCCAGCGCAGGCGGGCATCTTTGCTGTATTGCGTTTGCTTGCCCACCACCAAACGCAAATCGCGCGACGCCATCTCACAATCTCGCGCCAGTTCCTGCCAATCCGCCAAGCCGCGCGCCAATTGCAAACCTGTGCCCAGCATATCGCGACAAAAATCGAGTAATTGCGCTGTGCCCAAGGCGGCACCCAAGAATTGCACCCCAGTTTCATTCAGCTGATGCGCTTCGTCAAAAATGGCAATGCGCACCGTGGGCAACAGTTCCGCCATGCCAGATTCACGCACCGCTAAATCGGCAAAAAACAAATGATGATTCACCACCACCACATCGGCGGCCAAAGCTTGTTTACGAGCCAGCATCACGTGACAATTTTTGTATTGCGGGCAGGTCGAGCCCAAGCAGTTGTCGCGATTCGAAGTCACCAAGGGGATCACGCTGGAGCGCTCATCCAGCCCGGGCAGCTCGGCCAGATCGCCGTGGGTGGTAGAAAGCGCCCATTTTTCAATTTTGGCCAACGCGAGCAAGGCACTGCGATCAATATGCTCTTGCCGCGCCAGTTTCATGCGATGCAAACAAAGATAGCTGCTGCGTCCCTTGAGCAAGGCGGTGCGGGCTGGCAGCGCTAACGCTTTGAGTAAATGCGGTAGATCACGCGAAAAGAGCTGATCTTGCAAGGCTTTGGTGGCGGTTGACACCATCACGCGCTCACCCGAGAGCAGCGCGGGCACCAGATACGCGAAGGTTTTGCCCACCCCGGTGCCAGCCTCCACCACCAGCGCACCGCCGCGCTCAATGGTGTCGGCCACGGCCAGCGTCATTTGCCGCTGGCCTTCGCGTTGCACAAAAGCTTCCGTGGCTTGGCCCAGCAAGGAGCCGTTGTCAAAATTTGCCGCCACCACCTGCGCCAGGCTGGCGTGTACGCCTGCACCCATCATCAGGCAGGCTCTTTGCCGTCGATGTCCATTTCCAAGCGGGAGATTTGGTCGCGCAGCGCCAAACGGCGCTTCTTTAAACGGCGCAGCATCAGCTCATCCAGGGGGGTTTGCTCGGCCAGGCGGTCAATCATCGCATCCAGATCTGAGTGCTCCATGCGCAGCTCAATCAGGTGGCGTTCGGGGGAATGCAGGTTGGAATCCAAAATAAGTCACGTTACAGTCAAAAATGTGTGCCAAGGCAGCGCATCGATTACCGTGATAATAGCGCCACATGTCTAACGGCTACAGAATTTCTGCTTCCACCGGTATCCACAAGGGTGATCGGGACTACCAGCAAGACCAAATTGCGCTGATCGAGCATCCGCGCGTCGTTGGCTGCATGCTGGGCGTGGTGGCTGATGGCATGGGCGGCCGCAGCGGCGGACGAAAAGCCTCCGATCAAGTCATGCTCACGTCTCAGCAGCTTTTTGAGCGCTACTCTCCCGAGCGCGATGATCCGCCCTCGCTGCTCAAGCAGTTGGTCGAAGAGGCGCATTTGGTGATCAAACTGACCGCCATCTCCTCCGAACAAGAGCCACACAGCACGTTAGCCGCTTTCTTGATCAACCCCAACGGCGAATGCCACTGGGTGCATACCGGCGATTCACGGATTTACCACTACCACGGCAGCAAAATGATCAAGCGCACGCAGGATCATTCCTACGTGCAAACCTTGGTCGACAAAGGCGAGATTACCGACGAAGAAGCCAATGTGCATCCGCAAAGCAATATTTTGATGGGCTGTTTGGGTACGGAAGACGACCCGCCCATGGACTTCCATTACATCCCGAATTTGCGCACGGGCGATGTGCTGATGCTGTGTTCAGATGGTGTATGGCATTATTTCAGCCCCGCCGAACTGGGCTCAGTGCTCTCAGCGCTCACACCGCGTGAATCCACCGAATTTTTGATTGATAAAGCGCGTTCCCGCGCTCGCGGTACGGGCGACAACCTCTCGATCGCCGTGGTCAAGCTGGAGCCGCTGGTTGAAAGTGCCTCTGCCTCCGTGCGTAAGATTGACATTCCGTCGATCAGCTCAATCAAAGCTGGCAAATACTGAACCGGCGTACTGCCTTGCTTGCTGGATTCAGAATAGCTCAGGCATCCGGTCTTTTTCAGCTTGCTCATAGACTATCTTTTTCATAGCAAGCTTTGTATATTTTGTAAGGGTTAACTGCTCATTTGCCTCAGAAGTCTTGGTTTCAAGCTTGCCCACGCGCACGCCCAGCAGCCGAAAGCGCTGGCTTAAATCCACCCGCTTCAAAGCCAGGCCCGCTGTGCGGCGGATCAGTTTGGCATTGTCCGTGGCAACATCCAGCGTGATGTCTCGCGTAACGATTTTGAAATTGCCCCAGCGCAGCTTGATGCCAATCGTGCGGCCAAGGTAACCCTTGCGCTGCAAATCGCGCGCGACGCTATCGCAGAGCTCAGTAAACACCGCGCCTAGCTCAGCCTTGTCGTACACGGCATGCAAATCGCGTTCAAAGGTGGTCTCGCGGCTCATGCTCACGGGCTCACTCTCGGTTTCAACCGGGCGGTCATCGCGCCCCCAAGCCGCTTCATGCATCCACGCGCCATAGCTTTTGCCAAAGCGCTCTAGCAAAAAGGCGCTATCTTGTGCGGCCAGCTGGCCAATCGTCTCAATGCCGAGTGCTTTGAGCTTTTCATCGGCCTTCGGGCCAATACCGTTCATCTTGCGCGCCGCCAGTGGCCAGATTTTTTCTTGTAAATCCGCCTCATGCACGATGGAAATGCCATTGGGTTTGTTGAACTCACTGGCCATTTTGGCAAGCAGCTTGTTGGGGGCCACGCCAATGGAGCAGGTGAGCCCGGTGGCATCAAAAATGCTTTTTTGAATCAACCTGGCCAACACGCGTCCGCTTTCGCGCTGCCCACCCGGCACATCGGTGAAATCAATATACACCTCGTCCACACCGCGATTTTCCATGAGCGGCGCAATGTCCAGAATGATTTCTTTGAAACGCTTGGAAAAGCGCCGATATTCCTCAAAATCGACAGGTAACAAAATAGCTTGTGGGCACAGCTTGGCTGCTTTCATTGTGCCCATGGCCGAGCCCACGCCAAAGCCGCGAGCGAGATAGTTGGCGGTGGTGAGCACGCCGCGCCCAACATAGTCTTTCAAAATCGGAAACGCCGCCACAGGAATTTCATGTGTGGGTAAATCACCCTGCGCCTGGCGCAATTGCTCGCGCGCTCGCGATCCCCCGCCCACCACCACCGGCAGGCTTTTCAGCTGCGGATAACGCAGCAACTCCACAGACGCATAAAAAGCGTCCATGTCCAAGTGAGCAATGCGTCGAATCATCATGAATGCTGCAACTTTAAATCACACGCGAACATTTTTTTGCAATTTTTTGAATCCACGGCGAATCACGCCCCGTATACACAAGGGGAACACAACCACCCTTCACTTCAACAGGAGCCCTTCATGACATTTTTGAAAACCACATTGCACAGCGCCGCCTTGGTGGCTCTTTGCGCGGGTGCTGCAATGACCAGCCCCAGCTTTGCTTCTAGCCACCGCGAAGCGCCCTTTATCACCACGGTGCCCAAGGCAGACAACACCGATTTTTA
>JANMDE010000311.1:0-2602 GCA_031376105.1 Variovorax sp.
GCCTACAGCTTCCCGGCCATGGCCAAAGCTTGCCTGCCCATGCTCAACGATAAATCTTCCGTGCTCACGCTCACCTATCTGGGCGCAGAGCGCGTAGTGCCCAACTACAACACCATGGGCTTGGCCAAGGCTTCACTGGAAGCCAGCGTGCGCTACCTGGCAGAATCGCTGGGCGCAAAGAATCGCGGTATGCGTGCCAACGGCATCAGCGCTGGCCCCATCAAAACGCTGGCTGCCAGCGGCATCAAAGGCTTTGGCAAGATTCTGTCAGTGGTTGCTGAAAATTCGCCCATCCGTCGCAACGTGACAATCGATGATGTGGGCAATGTGGCCGCCTTTTTGCTCAGCGATTTAGCCGCCGGTGTCAGCGCAGAAATCACCTATGTAGACGGCGGCTTTAGCAACGTGGTCGGCGGCATTGCCGAGCCAGTCCCAGTCTAATGTTTGGAAAGCAGAGCAAGCGAGGTGCTTGCTCTGTCAGGTTTCCAGTTCAAACACCGCCATGCTCTCCACATGCGCGGTATGCGGGAACATGTTGACTACGCCTGCGGATGTGCAGCGGTAGCCAGCTTGATGCACGAGCAGGCCGGCATCACGCGCCAGTGTTGACGGATTGCAGCTCACATAAACGATGCGCTTCGGGGGCTGCCAATCGCCGATGTTGACGGCTACTTGAGATGCTTCGCCTTCCACCACTTCTGGCACATTACCCAAACGCTGCTGGTGAATCTGCGCCAAAGCTTTCACCAATGCAAACGCGCCTTCGCGGGGTGGATCAATGAGCCAACGGTTCGCATACCCGTCGTCAACCAGCATCTGCCCCGTCATTTCAAACAAATTGCGCGCTACAAAATCAGTAGCATACTTCTTATGTTTTATAAGGGGTACTGACTGATTTTCTTTAAAATTTTGCGCTGCATTGGCTTTTGCACGCGCCACCAACGTGTCGCTGCCCTCAATGCCAAGCACTTCGCGCGCCAGCGTGGTCAGCGGCAAGGTGAAGTTACCCAAACCACAAAACCAATCAATCACGCGATCCGTTTTTTGCACATCGAGCAAACGCAGCGCGCGCGCCACCAAGACACGATTGATATGGGGATTGACCTGCGTGAAATCTGTCGGTTTGAAAGGCATCGTGATGCCGAATTCTGGCAAAGCATAGGCCAACAACTCACCGCCTTCGACAAGGAGTTTCACCGTCTCTGGCCCTTTGGCCTGAAGCCACCACTGCACGCTGTGCTCAGCGGCAAAAGCATGGAGCTTTTCGATATCACCCACAGACAATGACTCCAAATGCCGCAGCACCAGCGCCGTCACGCTATCGCCACACGCCAATTCAATTTGCGGTAGCGTCTCTCGTGCATCCATGCCCTTGATCAGCGCCCTCAGTGGCAGCAGCATCTTGCTCACATGCGGCGGCAACACGGCGCAAGTCTTCATATCAGCCAAATAGCGGCTTGCCCGCTCATGAAAACCGATCAGCACCTCGTCTTTTTTCTGCACATAGCGCATCGAGAGCCGCGCACGATAGCGGTAGCCCCAATCGGGGCCTTGAATCGGCCGCAGCACCAGCTCTGGCTTGACTTTGCCTAAATGCCAAAGCTGATCTTCCAGAGCGCGCTGCTTGATGGCCACCTGCGCACTCGGCTCCAGATGCTGCATCTTGCAGCCGCCGCATGCACCCACATGCAACCCGAAATGCGGGCACGCAGGCTCCACGCGCAGGCTGGATGTGCGATGAATCGCCACCAAATCTGCGCCTTCCCAATTATTTTTGCTGCGCTTCGTCACGGCGCTCACACGCTCGCCCGGCAAAGCGCCGTCAATGAACACCACCTTGCCCTCATCGCTGCGCGCCACACCCTGCGCTTCAATATCCAGCGAGTCAATCACATACGTTTTGGGATCAGGCTGTGGGCCTTTGACTTTTTCTTTTTTGTTTTTACCGCGTGCCATTATTTTTTCCCCAACATGCAAAGCTCATTTCTTTCCCGTAGAGCCATATCCGCCCTCGCCCCGCTCCGTGGGCGGAAACTCTTCCACCACATTGAACTGCGCCTGCGCCACCGGCACGATAATTAGCTGCGCAATGCGCTCTAGCGGCTCAATCGTGAACGCTGTAGGCGAACGATTCCACGCGCTGACCATGAGCTGGCCTTGGTAATCACTATCAATCAAGCCCACCAAATTGCCCAGCACGATCCCATGCTTATGCCCCATGCCAGAGCGCGGCAAGATCAAAGCCGCGTAATTCGGGTCTTTGAGCCACATGGCAATGCCGACCGGGATAAGCTGCCAGGCATTGGGCTGAAGGGTTAGCGGCTCTTGCAAACAAGCCCGCAGATCCAAGCCCGCGCTGCCGGCGGTGGCGTAGGCGGGGAGATTGTTGTTTAGACGCTCGTCTAGGATTTTGATGTCGACTTTCATGGTTCTCTCAGATTTAAATACCGGACGCAAAGGGCGCAAAAGTTGCGCAAAAGACGCAAAAAATACCCAAAGAAATTTAAAAAGGATTTTCTTTGTATTTGCAGTCTGCTTTTGTCGGCCCGGTATCTCTTTTCACAATTTCTTGTTTTTTCTTCTATCTTTTTTGCGTCTTTTG
>JANMDE010000220.1:0-5997 GCA_031376105.1 Variovorax sp.
TCAAGCGCTCATTGGTGTGAACGCCCTCTTGGATGATCACTTGATTGACTTCCATGCCGTCTTTCACGACGCTCATTTTGTTTTTCGTCTTGCGATTAATCACATCCAGGTCTTTGGCATCGCGCACCGTCATGATGCCCATGCCGTAGGTGCCGTTATCCGCCTTCACGACGACAAAGGGCTTTTCTTGAATGCCATATTCTTTGTATTTGCGCTTGATTTTGGTGAGTAGCGTATCCACGTTGGACGTGAGGCAATCCATACCCAGCCCCTCTTGAAAGTTCACCTCGCCGCATTGCGCAAACATCGGGTTGATAAGCCACGGATCAATGCCGAGCAATTTACCAAAGCGCTTGGTCAACTCTTCATAGGCTTGGAAATGCTGTGATTTGCGGCGCACATGCCAGCCGGCATGCAGCGGCGGCAGCAAGAATTGCTCATGCAGGTCTTCCAAAATACCGGGCACACCCGCGCTCAAATCATTGTTAAGCAAGATCGTGCAGGGATCGAAATCTTTCAGCCCCAAGCGGCCTTTGCCCAAACCAGAATCGCTCTTGATGCGCAGCGTCGGCTCCAGCACCACATGCTCTCCATTGGGCAGATCAATGCGCGTCGTTTCTTTGATGTCTGGGTTAATGGAGCCGAGGCGCACATTCAAGCCCGCCATGTTAAAAATCCGCGCTAGCCGCGCCACGTTCATCAGGTAATACGGGTTGCGCGTGTGGTTCTCAGGGATCACGAGCAGGTTTTTGGCATCGGGGCAGATTTTTTCAATCGCCGCCATCGCCGCTTGTACCGCCAGCGGAAGCATTTCCTCGGTCAAATTGTTCCAGCCGCCGGGATAGAGATTGGTGTCAACCGGCGCGAGCTTGAAGCCTGCGTTGCGCACATCCACTGAGCTATAAAAGGGCGGCGTGTGCTCCATCCATTCGAGGCGAAACCAGCGCTCAATCGCAGGCATGCTGTCTAAGATGCGCTGCTCCAGTTCGTTGATGGGGCTGTTGGTGGCGGTGATGAGGTGCGGAACCATTTGGCAGGTCTTTCTTTTTTGAAATCGTATTTTAGGAATTTGGGGGCGAAGCTGCTGGTTACAAGGCGGGGACGGAACTGCCCGAGAAGCTGCCGCCTACAATTGCAGCGTAGGCTTAATTTAGGCCATTTAATGACCCCATTTGATGACATTTTCGGGATAAACCATGCAATTCATCCGCTTTTTTGACCTCTGCGCGACTGGCAAAGTTTCTGGTCAACGTGTTTTTATTCGCGCTGATCTGAATGTCCCGCAAGACGACAACGGCAAGATCACCGAAGACACCCGCATCCGCGCCAGCATTCCTTGCATTGAGATGGCTTTGAAAGCAGGCGCAGCGGTGATGGTTACCTCTCACTTGGGCCGCCCCACGGAAGGCGAATTCAAGCCTGAAGACAGCCTCGCGCCTGTGGCTGTGCGCATGAGCGAGCTTTTGTGCAAGCCTGTGAAGTTGGTCTCCAACTGGGTCGATGGCGTGGATGTGAAAGCGGGCGAAGTGGTGTTGCTCGAAAACTGCCGAGTCAACAAAGGCGAAAAGAAAAACTCGCCCGAACTCGCGCAAAAGATGGCCGCGCTGTGCGATATCTTCGTGCACGACGCCTTCGGCACCGCGCACCGTGCCGAAGCCTCGACCTATGGCATCGCCCAATACGCAAAAATCGCTAGTGCAGGCCCCTTGCTCGCCGCTGAAATGGATGCTATTCAAGCAGCTTTGGCCAATCCAAAGCGCCCCTTGGTTGCCATCGTCGCGGGCAGCAAAGTCTCGACCAAACTCACCATCCTGCAAGCGCTCTCCGGCAAGGTCGATGGCTTGATCGTCGGCGGCGGTATTGCCAACACCTTCATGCTCGCTGCGGGCTTGAAGATCGGCAAGTCGCTCGCCGAGCCAGATTTATTGGCAGATGCGAAAACCGTGATCGAATCCATGAAAGCACGTGGCGCAGAAGTGCCTATTCCCGTTGATGTGGTCTGCGCCAAAGCCTTTGCAGCCGATGCACCCGCCACAGTGAAAGCCGCGACCAATGTGGAAGACGATGATTTGATCTTGGACATCGGCCCCAAAACCGCGCAAATCCTCGCCGCCCAGCTCAAATCCGCCGGCACAATCGTCTGGAACGGCCCTGTGGGCGTATTCGAATTTCCCGCTTTTGAAAACGGCACGAAAACCATCGCCCACGCCATCGCAGAATCCAGCGCCTTCAGCATCGCAGGCGGCGGCGACACCCTGGCCGCGATTGCCAAATACGGCATCGAAAAAGATGTGAGCTACATCTCTACCGGCGGCGGCGCGTTTCTCGAAGTGTTGGAAGGCAAGACCCTTCCGGCGTTTGAGATTTTGGGGAAACGCGCTGCTGGTTGACTCTTAGCTTTTGTGGCGCGCCTGAGATTGGACACCACCCGCTCGCCTGCCCCGTGACGTGCCCGAAAAAGCCGAGGCCTTTCTTCGTGTGGCGCTCTGTGCCGCAAGCGAAGAGCTTCCACCATTTGTAGCGATGATTGCATGGTTGGCCGCGCCCGACCGGCGAAAGGCTTCGTTTTTTCAGACCCATCACGCGGCGGATGTATGTGTAAGATACATTGTTGCTTGCTATAGTTGGTAGCATGATTACAAATCGAGTTCCATGCTCAAAGTGCTCAGTACTTTCTTTACCGGAAACGATACAAACGAACAACGGAATCTGTGCTCGTTGCGCAAAGCAGCAACGTTATCCGTACGGTTTGCCACCGGAACTTGCCGCGCTAATCGTACCAATACCAAAGGGAGAAGAGGCGAAGCTCATTCGACAGGCCCATATCAGCTCGCTTCATCCAAGCCTACAGCCACTGCTCGCCAACGAGCTAAGTCTAGGAAATTCAGTTGCGAAAACCGCACAGGATTGGCCGAAGCATGGGAGCATTTTCATAATGCTTGCCTTGCCCTTTCTAGCTCCCGTAGAGCATTTGCCGGAACAAGTAACTTACCACGAGGTCAACGATCCTCACTATTGGAAAGCCGAGTATTTCCAAAACGAGGCAAAGCATATCCTTGCTTGCAGGTTTTGAACTGATCTGCCGTGTGAATTTACCGTTGCAGTCAAGGCAAATCAGTTTGCATCTATGTCCTAAACCGCTCCGTGATGGGTCTGAAAAAACGAAGCCTTTCGCTGGTCGGGCGCGGCCAACCATCTCATCATCGCTACAAATGGTGGGAGCTCGTCGCTTGCGGCACAGAGCGCCTCACGAAGAAAGGCCTCGGCTTTTTCGGGCACGTCGCGGGGCAGGCGAGCGGGTCGTGTAAAACGCAAAGCGAAAGTACGCGTCAAGCAGCCTTGGCCAAAGGCGAAGTGAATTCCGCCTCTAATTGACTCCAGCGTTTCTGCGCTGCCACCACATTGCGCTCTTTCACATGACCGTAGCCCTTGATTTGCTCGGGAATACGGGCAATTTCTAGCGCTGTTGCGGTGTTGGCGGCGCTTAGCGCGGGCAGTAGCTTTTCTATGCTGGCTTGGTATTGGGTGATGAGCGCGCGCTCCATTTTTCGCTCTTCGGTTTTGCCGAAGATGTCTAGCGCTGTGCCGCGCAGGCCTTTTAGTTTGGCGAGGACTTTGAATGCGGTGAGCATCCAGGGGCCGTAGGGCTGCTTTTGCAATTCGCCTTTGCTGTTTTTCTTAGACAAAAGGGGCGGGGCGAGGTGATAAGAGAGTTTGACTTCGCCTTCGAAAAGGTTTTTGATTTTGTCGTGGAACGCGGTGTCGGTATGCAAACGCGCAACTTCATACTCATCTTTGTAGGCCATGAGCTTGAAAAGATACTTGGTGACGGCCTCGGTGAGCTGCGCGTTGCCTGTTGCTTTGACTTTTTCCACGAAGCTTTTGTATTGCTGCGCGTAGGCGGCATTTTGGTAATTCGTTAAGAACTCAACGCGCTTAGCGAGCGCGTCTTCTAGCGAATCGCGCTTTTTGAATTCAATTTTTTGCGCGGGGGTGAGCATTTGCTCGACGCTGGCCCAATCGTGCGCGGCACGGCGGCCCCATTGGAAGGCGGCTTTGTTGTTGTCTACCGCGACTGCATTGAGCTCGATGGAGCGCATGAGTGAATCGTAGGCCAGTGGAATCCAGCCTTTTTGCCAAGCGAAGCCGAGCATCATGGGGTTGGTGTAGAGCGTGTCGCCCATCAGCTTGCTGGCAGCGGCATCGGCATTGAACATGCCCACGCCTTCCGCGCCCACAGCTTCCACAATCGCCGCTGCGCAGCGCTCGGAAGGATTTTGCCAATTGCCGTTCAACACGAAGCCTGCGGTGGGCGAGCCATGCGCATTGAGCGCCACATGGGTGCGGCCTAGGCGCATGCGCGAGAGCGTGTCTTTGCTGGCGGCGACCATCGGATCGCAGCCCAAAATCAAATCAGCGCTGGCCGTGGCCACGCGGGTGGTGGCGATGTCGGCTTGCGAATTGGCCAAGAGCACATGGCTCCAAGTGTTGCCGCCTTTTTGCGCGAGGCCTGCAGCATCTTGGGTGACGATGCCTTTGCCTTCCATGTGCGCGGCCATGCCGAGGAGCTGGCCAATCGTGATCACGCCTGTGCCGCCCACGCCTGCGACGATGATGCCCCAGGTGTTGCCGGCGCCCTGTGGAATCTGCGCGATCTTGGGCTCTGGCAAGGTGCCAAGCTCAAACGGATTCATCTTGCCGGTTTTGGATTTTTTCTTCAGTTCGCCTTCGACTGTGACGAAGCTGGGGCAAAAGCCTTTGACGCAGGAATAATCTTTGTTGCAGGTGCTTTGATTGATGGTGCGCTTGCGGCCGAATTCGGTTTCAAGCGGCTCCACGCTCATGCAATTGGATTGCACGCCGCAATCGCCGCAGCCTTCGCAAACCAATTCGTTGATGAGCACACGTTTGGTGGGTTCGACCATCGTGCCACGCTTCCTGCGGCGACGCTTTTCTGTGGCGCAGGTTTGGTCGTAGATGATGGCGGTGCAGCCTTTGATGTCTCGGAACTCGCGTTGGATATCGTCGAGCAAGTCGCGGTGCTTGACTTCTACGCCATCTGGTAACTTCGCAGAAGCGTATTTTTCCGGCTCATCGGTGACGACGATGATTTTCTGTGCGCCCTCAGCCGTCAATGAATGCGCAATTTGGATAACCGAATGCCCCTCAGGCCGCTCACCAATCTGCTGCCCGCCCGTCATGGCCACGGCATCGTTGTAGAGCACTTTGTAGGTGATGTTGACCCCGGCTGCTATCGACTGCCGGATGGCAAGCAAGCCGCTGTGAAAGTATGTGCCATCGCCTAAGTTGGCGAAGATATGCTGCTCATTCGTGAATGGCTGCTGGCCCACCCAAGGCACGCCTTCGCCGCCCATTTGGGTGAAGCCCGTGGTCGCGCGGTCCATCCACAGGGCCATGTAGTGGCAGCCAATACCCGCCATCGCGCGGGAGCCTTCGGGCACTTTCGTAGAGGTGTTGTGCGGGCAGCCCGAGCAAAACCAAGGTGTGCGGTCGGCTTTCAAATCAATCGTGAGCAAGGAGCGCTCTTTGGCTTCGATGATGGCCAGGCGCGATTCGATGCGAGCGAGCGTGGCGCCGTCCACACCGAGTTTTTTCACTCGGGATGCAACGGCTTTGGCGATCAGGGCGGGTGACAAATCTGCATTGGCGCGGAGCAGCGTATTCGCCGTGGGATTGGGCATGCTCCACTCGCCACCCTCGCCTGTATCGTCAAACTTGCCCAGCACCGTGGGGCGCACATCCGAGCGCCAGTTGTACAGCTCTTCCTTGAGCTGATACTCAATCACTTGGCGCTTTTCTTCAATCACCAAAATCTCTTTGAGCCCGGTGGCAAATTCGCGCGTGATTTGCGCTTCTAGCGGCCACACGACAGCCACTTTGTGAACGCGAATGCCCAGGCGCTGGCAGGTTTCGGTATCCAAGCCGAGATCGACTAAGGCTTGGCGCAGATCGTTGTAGGCCTTGCCGCTGGCGATC
>JANMDE010000364.1:0-2567 GCA_031376105.1 Variovorax sp.
CAGGGGGAGCGGCATGGCTCAGATGAAGCTTATTTGCTATTAATTAAATAGCAAACTAAGAATATTCTATATGGGCTATCTCCCTTAAAGGTTCACAAAATGCGTGTTCTCGTCCTCGGAAGCGGCCTGCTTGGCGTCAGCTCGGCTTATTACCTCTCTCAGCTCGGCCACGAAGTCACCGTGGTAGATCGGCAGGCCAACCCGGCGGCTGAAACCAGCTTTGCCAATGGCGGGCAAATCTCGGTGAGCCATGCCGAGCCTTGGGCCAATCCGAGTGCGCCGCTCAAAGTGTTGCAATGGTTAGGCAAAGAAGATGCGCCGCTGCTGTTCCGTATTCGGGCCGACATGCGTCAGTGGCTCTGGGGCTTGCAATTCATGCGCGAATGCACACCCGCACGCACGCGATACAACATTGCGCAGATCGTGCGCCTGGGCACCTACAGCCGCGACATGCTGCAAGAGCTGCGCCGCAATACCGGCCTGCATTACGACCAGCGCACGCAAGGCATTTTGCATTTCTACACCTCGCAAAAAGAGTTTGAAGCAGCAGAGGGCCCGGCAGCACAAATGCGCGAGCTGGGCTGCGACAGGCGCGTGGTGAGTGCAGATGAAGCCGTGAAACTCGAGCCTGCGCTCAAACACATTCGCCCGCAACTCGCTGGCGCGACCTACACCGCTGAAGACGAATCCGGCGATGCCAACCGCTTTGCGCGAGAGCTCGTGAAGCTGTGCGAAGCAGCGGGCGTGAAATTTCTCATGAGCCACACGATCACGGCGCTGCGTGAAACAGGCGGGCAAATTGATCATGTGGAAGCCACCGATGGCGAAGGCCGCTTCCAGAAGCTCAGCGCAGACAGCTATGTGCTCGCCATGGGCAGTTTGAGCCCACTTTACGCGCAGCCGCTGGGCATCAATTTGCCGATTTATCCTGCTAAAGGCTATTCCGTCACGATGCCTGTGAAAGACGCGAGCATGGCGCATCAGGTCAGCTTGACGGATGATGAGTACAAGCTCGTCTTCTCCCGCCTCACGCCAAAGGACGGCGACCCGCGCGGCGACCGCCTGCGCATTGCCGGCACAGCAGAATTCAATGGCTATGACCGCGACCTTAACCGTGTGCGCTGCGAAGCTATTGTGCGCCGCGTGGAGCAGCTCTTTCCCGGCGTAGGCGATGCATCGCAAGCCAGCTACTGGACGGGGCTGCGCCCGGCCACGCCAAGCAATGTGCCGATCATTGGCAAAAGCAAATTACCGAATCTCTACTTCAACACCGGCCACGGCACGCTGGGTTGGACGCACGCTTGCGGCTCCGGCAAAAGCATCGCACGCATCGTGAGCGGGTTAGCGCCTGAAGTGGATTTTGCGTTTACCCGAGCATGATTTTTGATCCAGGCAAAGGATCATGCGCACGGAGTTGGCCTGTTTTTTTAAATGAAGGAGAAACGTGATGAAGACAAGTTTGAAAATGTGGATGGTCGGCCTAATGGGCTTGGGGCTCATGATCCCGGCAATGCAAGCGCAGGCGCAATATCCTGCGCGTCAAGTCAATATGATCGTGGCGTTTCCGGCGGGCGGGCCCTCGGATGTGGTGGGGCGCGTGATGGCCAGAGCCATTTCTGAGCACACCAGCCAGCCCGTGATCGTGGAAAACGTGGTGGGCGTGGGCGGCTCCTTAGGCGTAATCAAAGCGGCCAATGCGCCGGCAGATGGTCACACGATTCTTGTGGGTTCGCCGCTGGAATTGATCTACACGCCACTGGGCTTGGCCGCTGCGAAAAACAAGCCCGAAGATATGCGCATGGCCGCCTTGATGGGCCGCACGCCCATGGTCATCGCCGTGCGCAAAGATCTGCCGGTCAATACGATGGCAGAGTTCATTGAATATACGAAGAAGGCGGACAAGCCTTTGGCTTTCGGCAGCACAGGCGTGGGCTCGCTCTATCACCTGATGGCCGAAGATGCCGCGCGCATCGGCGGTTTCAAAACGCTGCATGCGCCTTACAACGGCCTCGCTCCTTACTTGAAAGATCTGATGGGCGGCGTGCTCGATTGGGCAGTATTGCCTGTGGCTGGCCCTGTGCCGGGCGCGATTGATGCAGGGCAAGTCAAAGCGCTTGCTGTGGTGTCTGCCGCGCCGTTGGCACGTTTGCCCAAAGTGCCCGTCATTCGTGACACAAAGGGTTATGGCAACTATGACTACAGCATTTGGATCGGCCTGCAGGTCAGTAAAAACACGCCGGATGCCATCGCCGCCTCGCTCAACAGCGCTGTCTTGGCGGCCTTGGCCAAGCCCGATGTGCGCAAAGCCGTGGAAGCCACTGGGGTCGTCCTCGCACCTCCTATGACATTAGGCCGCTTGGATAGCTTTTACAAAGAAGAAATTGCTGCTGGCGCGGCAGTAGCGAAAGTGGTTGGCCTCAAGGCGCAATAAGAGAACGCATGCGTCGGGCGGCTGGATCACACCCAGCGCCCGATGGCCTCAATGTCTTCCGGGACCATTTCCCCTGATTCGGCGAGCAGCGCTTTTCCATCCTTCCTGCGCATGACGACGACGGGAAGGCCAGCGC
>JANMDE010000368.1:0-2778 GCA_031376105.1 Variovorax sp.
AAAAACGCTATCCCGCATCTGGCCCTCTGGCAGCAGCTTCCAAGGGGTAGCTGTCGGCGACTGCTGGCCGCATGCCGCTTTGGGCGAAGCTGACACGGCCAACGGCTGGATCCCCTTTCACAAACTCTCCCAGTGGCTCACCTATTCTTTGCTCGAACCCTTTGAATGGGCTGGCGTGAGCATCACAGCGCTTGATCAACTCACCGGCCTGCCTGAATACCGCAACGGCGGGCTGCTGCTGGATGGCGGCGTGCTCTCGCTCAAAAACGCAGAGGCTGCGAAATACGCACACCACCCCAGTGAAGCGTTCATCGTTGAATGGCGTGCGCTCACGGTGGCCTTGCTCGATGAGATCGCGCCCTTAGTGCGCTCGCAGTTGGGTTTGACAGTCGCGCAAATGCCATTAGCCTGCGTGTTGGAAGGCGGCACTTGGGCGGCGGGCCGCGTGTTGGCGCAAAACTTGCGTGGAGGTACACCACCCCTGCAAATAGAATCTGACGGTACGATTTTCTAGGAGAAGAAGAACATGGCTGTGGCCTATCAAAACAATGTCTACGTTGTCAACCATCCTTTGGTGCAACACAAGCTTACCTTGATGCGCAAACGCGACGCATCCACCAACACCTTCCGCCGCTTGCTGCGCGAGCTGGCTTCGCTAATGGCCTATGAAGTGACGGCGGACATGCCGCTTCAAGACATCGAAATTGAAACGCCGATGGAAACGATGACCGGCCAGGTGATGGACGGCAAAAAGCTCGTGCTCGTGAGCATCTTGCGCGCTGGCACAGGCTTGCTGGATGGCATGCTGGATGTCGTACCCGGCGCGCGCGTGGGGCATGTGGGCTTGTACCGCGATCCAAAAACGCTCACGGCTGTGGAATACTATTTCAAGATGCCGCAAGAGATGCAAGAGCGCCACGTGATCGTGGTTGATCCGATGCTGGCTACTGGCAATTCAGCCGTGGCCGCGGTGGAGCGCGTCAAAGAGCTCAACCCCAAAAGCATTAAATTCGTCTGCTTGGTCGGCTGCCCCGAGGGCGTGCAAGCCATGCAAAAAGCCCACCCTGACGTGCCCATCTACGCCGCAGCCATCGACCGCGAACTCAACGACCACGGCTATATCTTGCCGGGTTTGGGGGATGCGGGGGATCGTATCTTTGGTACGAAATAGTACTCATTCAAATACCAACACAAACGCCAATGCCAATACCGGACGCAAAAGTCGCAAAAGTTGCGCAAAAGACGCAAAAAATACGGAAGAGAAAAGACAAAATTTGATACCAGGATACAGTTTTTTATTTTTGCCGTTTCATAAACTTTTTTTGAATTTTTTTGAATTTTTTTTGCGTCTTTTGCGCAACTTTTGCGTCTTTTGCGTCCGGTATTTGTATTTCTGTATTCACCCCTCCCCGCAACCAGCAACTCAACCGAAAGAAAGAGAGTAACCATGAGCATCACCCGTCGTACTACCTTGGCACTCGCTGCCGCAGCAGCCCTTGCCTCCCCTGGCTTGGCACCCGCGCAGGCGAAGATGAAAGTCGCCGCGATTTACACTGTACCTTTTGAGCAGCAGTGGGTCAGCCGCATTCACAAAGCGCTCAAAGCCGCCGAAGCGCGGGGCGAGATTGAATACAAAGCGTCCGAGAACGTGACGAACGCCGATTACGAGCGCGTGATGCGCGAGTATGCGAAAGGTGGCAACCAAATCATCGTTGGCGAAGCATTTGCTGTCGAAGCGGCTGCGCGCAAAGTGGCCAAAGATTTTCCGAAAACCATGTTCCTCATGGGCAGCTCGGGCAAGCCGCAAGCGCCGAATTTCAGCGTGTTTGACAACTTCATCCAAGAGCCTGCCTACCTATCGGGCATGGTCGCTGGCGGCATGACCAAGAGCAACAAAATTGGCATGGTGGGAGGCTTTCCGATTCCTGAGGTAAATCGCTTGATGCATGCCTTCATGATGGGCGCGAAAGAGACCAATCCAAAAGTTGAATTTTCCGTGAGCTTTATCAACAGCTGGTTTGATCCCCCGAAAGCCAAGGAAGCCGCATTCGCGATGATCGACAAAGGCGCGGATGTGATGTACGCCGAGCGATTTGGTGTGTCTGACGCAGCCAAGGAAAAAGGCAAACTGGCCATTGGCAATGTGATCAACACGCAAGACAAATACCCCGATACGGTGATCGTCTCCGCTCTGTGGAACATGGAGCCCTCCATTGACCGCGCTTTGAAGCTGGTCAAAGAAGGCAAATTCAAACCGGAGGATTATGGCCAGTATTCGATGATGAAATTCAAAGGCTCAGAGCTATCTCCGCTTGGCACGTTTGAGAGCAAAGTGCCGGCTGATATCAAAGCGAAGGTGAAGGCAAAGCAGGAGGCTATTTTGGCAGGCAAGTTCACGGTGAAAGTGGACGACACGCAGCCTAAGGCTTCGTTCAAATAGTTTGTTCACTCACAGGTTAAATACCAACAGCCGGACGCAAAAAGCGCAAAAGTTAAGCAAAAGACGCGAAAAATACCGAAGAAGAGACAATGAAAGTGAATACTGAAACCCAGTTTTGCTTCGTAAGCTCAACCCCATTTCTTTGAATTTTTTGAATTTCTTTTTTGCGTCTCTTGCGCAACTTTTGCGTCTTTTGCGTCCGGTACTTGCATTTTTAGACTATTGAATGCCAACCGCGCTTCAACTCACCAACATCACCAAGCGTTTTGGCACTTTGGTCGCCAATGACGGCATTTCGCTGCATGTGCGGCAAGGTGAAATTCTCGCCCTTCTTGGCG
>JANMDE010000397.1:0-2331 GCA_031376105.1 Variovorax sp.
GTTGTTAATTGTTCGCTATGGATCGTTATGCTCCTTCATGCTCTGCGTATTCGAACCCATGCACGACTATCACCTCGACATGCGGAATCTTATGATAATGAGACTGCGAGCCGGGCGCCTCAGCCAGAAAGGTTGCCTTGAATTGGTTGTAAATTGCAGCAGCCGCTGGACGGTCTTTTTGCGCGACATCGAGATTGATTTGTAAATAATACATGGTGGATTCCTTGAAGATTATGCTGGCGAACTGTCAACATGGGTGAATCTTATGCAATGTCGTGTTGATAGAGAAATTGTATTTTTACATAAGATTCATTCAAATATGCTATAAATAAAGCATGAATTTGAACCAACTTCGATTTGCCAGCGCCATCGCATCGACGGGGTCGTTTACGGCCGCGGCTTCGGCGTGTTTTGTGACCCAGCCCACGCTGTCAAACGGCATCGCTCAGTTGGAAAGTGAATGGGGAGAGCGATTGTTTGTGAGAACGACCCGCGCGGTATCGCCCACTGCTTTTGGCGCACACGTCTTGCCTTACATCAACGAAGTGCTCAGCGCCCAAGCCAGCTTAGTGCAGCAGACGCAGGTTTTTCTGCGACCAGGCAAGCGCTTGATCCGCATCGGCACATCGCCGCTCATCAGCGCCCATCTGTTGGGATTGATGATTGAGCCGTTTCGGCTGCGTCACCCAGACGTGGATGTGGTGCTGCGTGAGATGAATATGGCTGATTTGTACCGCATGCTTGATGGCGGTCTCTTGGATTTTGTTTTCGGCGTGGCAAACGTGCACAAGGGGCCGTGGCTGGCCAGCTTCTTGTATGAAGAGCCATTGCTCTTCATACCCGCCACGGTGATGTGGCCAAATGCCCTGCGCCCGCCATCGGTCCAGCTTAAAGACATCGCGGATGAGACGTATGTGATGGTGCCCGATGCTTGCGGTTTGTCCCGCGCGACCCGCGCTTTGTTTCGCAGCCAACGCCGTAAGCTTCACGAATACTCGGGGCAAGCCATGAGCTACAAGGTGCTGCAAGAGTGGGCCGCATTGGGAATTGGCTCAGCCATCCTGCCAAAATCAAAACTGACAACAAGCGGGCCAACGGCGCTACCGATCACCGACAAATCTGGCCAAGAGATCATGATCAGCTTTGAAGCAAGCTGGCCCCGCGCAGAAGCGCAAGCGACGCATCTGCTCGATTTCGCCAATCATCTTCGCAAAGTCGTGCCGGGCATTGTGAATGGCTTGGAATCAGCCACGCACCAGACCACGGATACTAGCGCCTGATCTGGAGCGATATTTACAGGAAATCCAGGGCTTTCGCCCTTATAGAATATGCGTAGTTTGCTATTGAAAAAGTAGCACACGAGACTGCAAAACAATCAAAGCTTCTCGGCTAGTTGCTCCAAAATCGCCGGATTCTCTAGCGTAGAAATATCCTGCGTGATCGCCTCACCTTTCGCGAGCGAGCGAAGCAAGCGGCGCATGATTTTGCCGCTGCGGGTTTTGGGCAGGTTGTCGCCGAAGCGGATGTCTTTCGGTTTAGCGATCGGGCCGATTTCTTTGGCGACCCAGTTGCGTAATTCGGTGGCGATTTTTTTGGCCTCTTCGCCTGTGGGGCGGCTGCGTTTGAGGACCACGAAGGCGCTGATGGCTTCGCCCGTCACGTCATCTGGGCGGCCAACGACGGCGGCTTCTGCCACGAGATGTGAGCAGGAGACCAAGGCCGATTCGATTTCCATGGTGCCCAAGCGGTGGCCGCTCACGTTGAGCACGTCATCAATGCGGCCTGTGATGCGGAAATAGGCGCGATCTTTGCTCCTGACAGCACCATCACCTGCCAAATAGTAGCCTTTGAGCTCTTCGGGGAAATAGCTTTTCTTGAAGCGCTCCGGATCGCCCCAGATGGTGCGGATCATGGAAGGCCATGGCTTTTTGATGACGAGGATGCCGCCCGTGCCATTGGGAATATCGTTGCCCATTTCGTCAACGATGGCTGCCGAAATGCCGGGCAGGGGCAGGGTGCAAGAGCCAGGCACGAGGGGCGTGGCGCCAGGCAGCGGCGTGATCACGTGGCCGCCAGTTTCGGTTTGCCAAAAGGTGTCCACAATCGGGCAACGTTCGCCGCCCACATGTTTGTGATACCACATCCAAGCTTCTGGGTTGATCGGCTCGCCCACGCTTCCTAAGATGCGAAGGCTTGAAAGATCGCTGCGCGCAGGGTGCACGGCAGCATCGCCCTCAGAGGCCTTAATAAGCGAGCGAATCGCGGTGGGCGCGGTGTAAAACACGCTGACTTTGTGCTTCTCAATCATTTGCCAGAAGCGCCCTGCGTTCG
>JANMDE010000424.1:0-14423 GCA_031376105.1 Variovorax sp.
TGATCACGGCATTGCGCCCTACCACCAAGCGTTGGTCAAAGTGCTATGCCGTCATCTGAAAATCACAAAAGAAGACGATGATGTGCATCGCCTCGCGCTGTGCATCGTTGCACAAGCGGTGTTTTTGTACATGGGGCGTGAGGTATTGCAAGCCGTGCGCCCGCGCTTGGTGGACAGCGGAGCAGCGCTGGATGTGATGGGGCAGCGGCTGACGCAATATGCGCTGGCTTTGGTGAAAGCCGAGCAGCAGCGCAGAAAGATGGAAGGAAAGAAAATATGAATTTGAAACTCAACGCAATCGCCCTTGTGCTCCCGCTGCTTGCCGCTTGCGGCAGCGCGGTGAAGATGCCAGAGGCGGGTCAAGTGCTGAGCGACGCGCAAATTCGCGCGGCAAGCGCTTGGCAAACGCCCTTGCCCGACGGTGCAAACGCTTCGCTGCTTGCGCATGGCGGCAGCACAGCGCAGCTGGTGAATTGGTGGACGCAATTGGGTGATCCGGTGTTTGACGAGCTGATGCAAACTGCGCAGCAGAGCAGCGCCTCGCTGGCCGCTGCGCTGACCCGTATCGCGCAGGCGCGCACCGGTGTGGCGCGCGCGGATGATGCGATCTCGCCCAGTTTATCGCTCAATGTGCAAGGCAGCCGCGCTGTGCAAGCCGCCAAGGTGCCTCCCGCCACCAGTTTGAGCGCGGGTTTGCAGGCTTCTTGGGAGATGGATTTGTGGGGCGGCAATCGCGCGGCACTCTCGGCTGCGCAGTTGCGCGCACGCGGCGCAGAGCTGGGTTGGCATGAGGCGCGTGTGGCCGTGGCCGCCGAAATGGCTACGACTTACACGGGCTATCGCTATTGCGAAAACCTGCTGGCTTTGTTGCAACGCGATGCGGCCTCACGCGGCGAAACCTTCCGCCTAGCCGAGCTCACAGCCAAGGCCGGCTTTGCCGCACCCGCCACAGCGCAACTGGCACGTGCTAGCAGCTTTGATGCGGCCAATTCTGTCACGACGGTGCAGGCGCAGTGTGATGCGCAAATCAAGGCGTTGGTGGCACTGAGCGGCATGGCGGAACCCGTGTTGCGCCAGAAACTAAAGGTAAATCAAGCTGTCGCCCTTGATATTGCAAAGCAAGGCGCTCTGTTTTCAATAGCAAGTTCGGTGACGCAATTGCCTGCTCAACTGCTTGCCCAACGTCCAGATATCGCGGCTGCGCAGCAAGCGGTGACGGCCGCCGCGCTCGATATTCAAAGCGCAGACGCACGCCGCTATCCATCGCTCAGTCTAAATGGCAGCATTGGCGTAGGCAGCACGCGGCAAATGGGCGTGAGCACCGAAGGCTTGACTTGGTCGCTGGGTCCGGTCGCTCTGAGCTTGCCTTTGACCAACCAAGCCGCCACACGCAGCAACACTGAAGCCGCCATCGCCGCCTATCAAGAGGCCGTGATCTCGCTGCAATCCAAGGCGCGCCAAGCGGTGCGCGAGGTGGAAGAAAGTTTGGTAAATTTGAATGCAGCGCATTTGCGCGGCACGCAAACCAAGGCTGCAGCGGAGGGCTACGGTGCATCGCTCGCCGCCACGCAATCGCGCTATCGCGCAGGCTTGGCCAGCCTGGTTGAGCTGGAAGACGCACGGCGCACAGCGCTCTTTGCGCAGCAAAACCAGCTCGCTGTGGAGCGCGATCGCATCAGCGCTTGGATCAGCCTGTATCGCGCCACTGGCGGTGGCTGGAAGGCAGACATGCCGGTGGCCAGCGCTAAGACTAGCCCCGTCTCCGCCAGCCCCATTTCCGCCAGCCCCTCGGCGGCCAAACCTTAATTGATTGAAAGCCTATTCATGAATTTCAAGAAACACCTCGTCGCTATTACTTCAATAGCACTCATTGCAGGTTCTATAACGGCTATTGGCCTATTTTCCTCAAAAACCCAAGCCCAAGGTACGCCTGCAGCAGCGCCCACCGCGAAAGCGGCACTCACCGTCAGCAGCGTGAGTCCAAGCAGCGGCAGTCTGGCCTTGAAGCTGGGCGCGAATGGCTCAGTGGCCGCTTGGCAAGAGGCTAGCATTGGCGCAGAAGTCAATGGTCTGAAACTCACCGATGTGCGGGTCAACGTGGGCGATGTGGTGCGCAAAGGCCAAGTGCTGGCCACTTTCTCTTCAGAAACCGCGCAGGCTGATTTGCTGCAAGCGCAGGCATCGCAGATGGAGGCCGAGGCCAATGCCTTGGAGGCCGTCGCCAATGCGCAGCGCGCCGCCACACTCAAAGACACAGGCGCTTTGTCCAACCAACAAATCGCGCAATACAACACTCAAGAGCAAACTGCCAAGGCGCGCGTAGCTGCTGCCAAAGCGCAAGTCACAGCCGCACAAGTGCGCTTGAAGAACTCTCAACTCACAGCACCTGACAACGGCATCATCTCCTCGCGCAACGCCACTGTCGGCTCGGTGTTGGGTTCGGGCGCAGAGCTATTTCGTATGGTGCGTCAAGGTCGCTTGGAATGGCGTGCCGAAGTCACCAGCAGCGAGATCGGGAAGATCAAGCCCGGTACCTTGGTTAACGTGACAGCGGCTAGCGGCGCAACGGTCAATGGCAAGGTGCGCGTCATTGCGCCCACGGTCGATCCCGTGACGCGCAATGCACTGGTGTACGTCGATATTGCGCAGCACCCCGATATCAAAGCGGGGATGTATGCGAAAGGCGAATTCGCGTTGGGCTCGCAAACCGCGCTCACGTTGCCGCAGCAAGCTTTGGTGTTGCGCGATGGCTTCACTTACGCGATGCGTATTGAAGCCAATAACAAAATTGCCCAAGTGAAGCTGCAAACGGGTAAGCGCAGCGGGGATGCGGTGGAGATTCTTGCTGGCGCAAAAGCAGGCGAAAAATTCGTGGCCTCGGGCGCAGCATTTCTAGCTGACGGCGATACTGTCAAAGTCGTGGTGAAGTAAATGAAACAGAAGCGAAATAAGGACTGACCATGAATGTATCCGCTTGGTGCATACGCAACCCGATTGCCGCCATTATGTTTTTTGTGATGCTGTGCTTTGCCGGCATGCTGGGCTATCAAAACATGAAGGTGCAAAACTTTCCTGATTTGGATGTACCTAACATCATCATCACTGCCAGCTTGCCTGGCGGCTCACCTGCTCAGCTTGAAACTGAGGTGGCTCGCAAAATAGAAAATTCGATTGCCGCTCTGGCTGGCTTGAAGAATATCTACACCAAGGTGCAAGACGGCGTGGTCACGATCACCGCCGAATTCCGCATTGAAAAATCCACACAAGAAGCACTGGACGAGACGCGCTCAGCGGTGCAGCAAGTAAGAGCTGATCTGCCTGCTGATTTGCGCGACCCGATTGTCAGCAAGGTCAACATCTCCGGCGGTGCGGTGCTGGCTTATACGATTCGTATTCCCTCGATGGATGATGAAGCTTTGAGCTGGTTTGTGGATGACACGCTCACGCGCCGCCTTCTTGCGGTGCCCGGCGTGGGCTCGGTAAGCCGCGTGGGCGGCGCGAACCGCGAAGTGCGCATCGCGCTTGACACCGCGAAGATGCAAGCGCTGGGCGTGAGCGCGGCGGCCGTGTCTCGCCAATTGCGCAACGTGCAAATGGAAACAGCGGGTGGCCGTACAAATTTAGGGACGAGCGAGCAACCGGTTCGTACCTTGGCTACCGTGAAATCTGCGGCGGAGATTGCTGCGATTGAACTGTCTTTGGACGGTACTAGCCGAAAAATTCGCCTCGACCAGATTGCCGAAGTGAAAGACACGATTGCCGAGCCGCGCTCCAGCGCACTGCTCAACGGTGTGCCGGTGGTAGGTTTTGAAGTGGCGCGTAGCAAAGGTGCGAGCGAGGTGGACGCAGGCCGAGGCGTGCGCAAAGCGTTGGAAGAACTCAAGCTCGCTCGCCCCGATATGCAGCTCACAGAAGCCTTTGACTTTGTGACCCCTGTCGAGGAAGAATATGCTGCCTCACTCGTCTTGCTGGCTGAGGGTGCGGGTTTGGCGGTGTTGGTGGTATTGCTTTTCTTACGCGACTGGCGGGCGACCTTTGTATCTGCTGTGGCGTTGCCGCTATCGGTGATTCCTGCCTTTATTGGCATGAATTACTTGGGCTTTTCGATCAACGTTGTCACGCTACTTGCGCTGTCTTTGGTGATTGGTATTTTGGTGGACGATGCGATTGTGGAGGTGGAGAATATCGTGCGCCATTTGCGCATGGGTAAAACGCCTTACCAAGCAGCGATGGAAGCGGCCGATGAAATTGGCGTGGCCGTGATTGCGATTACTTTCACCTTGATCGCTGTGTTCCTTCCTACCGCTTTTATGAGTGGCATCGTCGGAAAATTCTTCAAGCAATTTGGCTGGACGGCGGCGCTGGCTGTGTTCGCCTCCTTGGTCGTGGCTCGCATGCTTACACCCATGATGGCTGCATACTTGCTCAAACCGATTCCTGCTGGCTATGAGCAAAAAGATGGCGCGCTCATGCAATGGTATATGCGCACCAGCCGCTGGTGCTTGAAGCACCGCTTGGTGACAGTGGTGGTGGCGTTTGCTTTCTTTGTGGGTTCGCTGTTTCTGATTCCTTTGCTCCCTACGGGCTTTATTCCACCGGATGACAACTCACAAACGCAGGTGAATATTGAGTTGCCTCCGGGCACGAAATTGGCTGAAACCCAAGTAGCAGCCGAAGCGGCGCGTTTGTTGATCAGCAAAGTAGAGCATGTGAGATCGGTCTACACCACGATTGGCGGTGGCTCAGCAGGCACAGATCCTTTTGCGCCTGGCGGTGCAGCCGAAGCGCGCAAAGCCACACTCACTATTCTGCTCACCGAGCGCGGCGAGCGGCCTCGCAAGCAGGGCATTGAAAACAATATTCGCAAAGCGCTTGAAGTGTTGCCCGGCGTGCGCAGCAAGGTCGGCTTGGGTGGTTCGGGTGAAAAATACATTCTGGCCCTGACGGGCGATGATCCGCTGGCCTTGGCTGCTGCTGCCGCTGCCGTGGAGCGCGATTTACGCACAATTCCTGGCCTAGGCTCGGTGGCATCCAGCGCATCGCTGGTGCGCCCAGAGCTCACCGTACGACCTGATTTTTCCCGCATGGCTGACATGGGCGTGACGAGTGCTGCCATTGGCGAGACGCTGCGGATCGCCACCGTGGGCGATTACGACTCTGCACTGCCTAAGCTCAATTTGGCGCAGCGCCAGATTCCCATCGTCGTGCGCTTGTCAGACGATGCGCGGGATGATCTTCAAGCGCTAGAGCGGCTGATGGTGCCCGGCGCCCGAGGCCCCGTCATGCTGAGCCAAGTGGCCACGATTGAACTGTCGGGCGGCCCAGCGGTGATTGACCGCTTTAATCGCGCTCGCAATGTGCAGTTTGAAGTCGAACTCTCGGGCTTGCCCTTGGGCGACGTGACAGCGGCAGTGGATAAACTGCCTGCGATTCAGAATCTACCAGCGGGTGTGAAGCAAGTGGTGATTGGTGATGCTGAGGTGATGGGCGAATTGTTTGCCAGTTTTGGCTTGGCGATGCTCACAGCTGTACTGTGTATTTATATCGTGCTCGTGCTTTTGTTCAAAGACTTTTTGCATCCGATGACGATTTTGGTGGCGCTGCCGCTCTCGCTCGGTGGCGCTTTCGTCGCGCTTTTATTGGCGCACAAGAGCTTTTCCATGCCGTCGCTGATCGGTTTGATCATGCTGATGGGTGTGGCTACGAAAAATTCAATCTTGCTGGTGGAATACGCGATTGAGGCGCGGCGCGGCAAGCCCGCCACCGACACACAGCCAGCGCAAGCGCCGATGGACCGCACCGAGGCGCTGCTGGATGCTTGCCACAAGCGTGTGCGCCCGATCATCATGACCACCATCGCGATGGGCGCAGGCATGACGCCGATTGCCATGAGCTGGGGCGCGGCAGATGGCAGCTTTCGCTCGCCGATGGGCGTGGCGGTGATCGGTGGTTTGATCACCAGCACCTTCCTCTCGCTCTTGGTGATTCCGGCGGTGTTTACCTTTGTGGATGATTTTGCGCAGGGCATCACTGGTGGTTGGTGGCAGCGTTTGAGAGCGCGGTTTGGCCGTCGCCCGTCTCGTCAGGACGTTTGATGCAGGCGCTCTCTGCGCCTGCCAGCCCAATTTGGGCCTTGATGTGTGCTTTGCTCGCTGCCGCGTGCATCGTCGTTTGGTTGCTTCCGGTGGAGGTGCAAATCGCGCTGCGCTGGCAAGCGGGCAGCGGCTTGGAAAATTCATGGACGCTTTGGACGGCCAGCCTCACGCACTTAAGCGATACCCACCTGATCGTGAACCTGCTGGCGCTGTTGTGTTTGGCCATCATCGGCTCGCACACGGGCTGTGACCGTGATGAGGTGACGGCTGCGCTGATTGCTTGGCCACTTTCTACGTTGGCATTGTTGGCCTGGTCGCAGGTGCAGTTTTACGCCGGTACTTCTGGGCTTAATCATGCTCTTGCCCTTATGATTGCTGCACAGTGTGCTATGAAATTAATAGTAACGCGCGAATTCTCAGTGATCGCATTTTTGCTCGCCTTGATGCTGTTGGGGAAAATTCTCTGGGAAGCGCCGTGGTCTGAGCCTTTGCGAAACGACGCAAGCTGGGGCTTTTCCGTGGTTCAGGCCGCGCATCTCACCGGCGTGCTCGCAGCTTTGCTGGCGGCCGCCTTGGTTTACGCGGCGCGGATTTTTTTCACCAAAGCTGTGGTGGAATAGCCATCCACAAAGGGCAGCGCCAATGCTTTGCCGCCATAGCTTTCCACCAGCCGCGCTTCGGGCAACAGGCGCATGTCGTAATCACCGCCTTTGACAATGATGTCGGGGCGCAGTTTGTCGATCAACGCGTAGGGGGTGTCTTCGTCAAACAGCATCACGCAGTCCACGCTGGCTAGCGCGGCGATCACATGGGCGCGGTCATCTTGGGTGTTGAGTGGACGATCAGGCGCTTTGCCTAGGCGACGAGCTGATGCATCAGTGTTGAGCGCCACGATCAGGCTGCCGCCTAAAGCACGCGCTGCTTCCAGATAACTCACGTGGCCGCGATGTAGCACATCAAACACGCCATTGGTAAATACCACTGGCTCTTTTAGCTCAAATAGGCTCTTTGCCCTTATATCATCTGCGAAGTTTGCTACTAATTTTGCAGCAATTGGTTTGAAATCTGTGCGCTCACTCATGCGGCAGACGGCTGGCCTGTCACGCTGGCAGGCAACACCAGGCCATTCGTTTTTGCCGCCAAGCTCTGCGCCAGCTCCTTGCGATAGCGGTTCAGCTCCGATGCCGTGAGGAAGCTGCGCTCCATCAATAAACTCATGTTGTGCAAGATGCGCTCGACCACTTTGGTCTCCCAAACCGCATCAAAGTTGATTTGTTTGTCGAGCCAATGCTCTAGCCATTCAGGGTTGGGCAGGCGGCTTTGAATGGTGTCGCGTGGGAAGAGCGCTGGATTCACATGCAAATTGGTGGGATGCAGCGCTTGCGCGGTGCGGCGCGCGCTGGCCATGAGCACGCCGACTTTGGTGAACGCCGCTTTGGCTTCATCGCCAAATTTACCAATGGCGCGCTTCATGTAGCGCAGGTAAGCGCCGCCATGGCGGGCTTCGTCTTGGCTGAGCGTGGTGTAAATATGCTTGATGACGGGCTCGTTATGCCATTCGCTGGCGCGGCGATACCAGTGATTTAAGCGGATCTCGCCGCAAAAATGCAGCATCAGTGTTTCTAGCGCCGGAGCGGGCTCAAATTCAAAGCGCACATCATGCAGCTCTTCTTCGGTCGGCACCAGCTCTGGCCGGAAGCGCTTCAAATATTCCATCAGCACCAGTGAATGCTTTTGTTCTTCAAAAAACCAAATCGATATGAAGGCTGAAAAGTCAGAGTCATCGCGGTTGTCGCGCAAAAACATTTCCGTGGCAGGCAGCGCCGCCCACTCGGTGATGGCGTTCATCTTGATCGTCTGCGCTTGCTCGTCGGTGAGCTTGGCTGGATCAAACGTGGCCCAAGGAATGTCCTTGTCCATGTCCCAGCGGACAGATTCGAGCTGTTTGAAGAGTTCTGGATAGAGCATGTGGTCAGGCCTTGTGATCTCAGAGGCGATTTTAGCCCGCTCACCATGACAAGTCGATGAACAGGGATAAAGAAGCTTCTGCGGCCCAGACTCCTAGCGCTTGTCGCGCCACAGCGCCACGTGCGGCGCGATGTCTTGAAGTGATGCAATTGCCGCGATGCCATCTAGGCTGCGGCGATGAATGGCGGGGCAGCTACCGCCCGCCCAAAGTGCGATCTTGGGTGACAGCTTGCTGCGCAGCTCTTCCAAGCCATTGATCACGTAATTGGGGTTTTGGCTGGCCGTGAAGCTCAGCGCCACGATATCGGCGCGGTGCGCCGTGGCTGCCAATACGATGTCCCAAATGGGGGTTTGTGTGCCCAGCGACACGCAGTGGCAGCCTTCGATGGTCAGCATGGCCTCCGCCATGAGCAAGCCCATGCCGTGCTGCTCTTGCGGGAAGGTGGTCAGCAGCACGCGCGGGCTTGCGTCGGGCGAGCTGCCTGGCGATGCCGCAATGGCGGCACGCAAGGCAATGTTCACGCTCTCGGTGTACATATGCTCTTCAAAGACTTCGAGTTGTCCGCGCATCCACGCATCGCCGACCATGACATTGAGAGGCGCGACCACCTCACAGATGAAGCTGCTCATGCCCATACGCATGAGCGATTGGCCGAGTTGGCGGCGCAGGCCATCTACATCGTGTGCTTTGATCAGAGAAATGTATTCGCGCAGCTCTGTTTTGTCTGTGTGTGCAATGCGCTGCGGTGCGGCAGCCAGGCTTTCGCTGATGCTTTGCAGCTCTTCAATGCCTAACATCACAATACGACCCGGGCGATGCCCATTGTCGAGCAGGCGCTTGATCACGCGCAACTTTTCCACTTGATCCAATGGATAGGCCCGTTCATCAAAAGCGTCTCGCACAGGCAATGGGAAGCCATAGCGACGCTCCCAGACGCGCAAGGTGTCTTTGGACAAGCCGGTATCCCGCTCAACGGCGGCGATAGAAACGGTTATGGGGCGAACTGCTGCCCGATCATTCACGGTACGGCCAACTCCAAAAAACAAGGTTCAGCGAGATAACGCTGGGGTGCTGCTTGAAGAGAAGCAAGCGCTGCTGGACAAGCTTAAGATCATTCTTTTGTCTACTACAGAGTATCGGTGATTTCGCTGGCCTTGCCTATAGAAAGTTTTAGTTTCCAGCGGCGTCCTTGGGTGATGAGTAGGGGTCTTCTCTCGCTCAAAGGGAATTTTCATGCCCATAACTGAATATAAAAACAGCCCTAAAGATGCGATTCCTATGCAACACACGTCCTAGACAAAGAAGTATATTTTTTGGCACGATACAATTTGCCGAGGCAAGCAAGCGCGACCCTTTTTTGTAGCGCCCGCAGTGATGCCGGTGTGGAAGCGGCGGGTGAGGCGCAACAACCGGCCACACATGATGGCTGTGTCCAAAAGGTAATGCCCTAAAAAATAAAGGGATACTTAACCTTCCAGTTGAAATATAATACTGGTCAGTCACAATTTAGTTATATAAGTTTTGGAGTTGTCGCGTGTCATCCTTGCCTTTCACCGTTGTCAGCGGTTTGCTGCTGTTGCACCAGCGGAGCAGGGCGAGGCGCGATCAATTTCTTCACAAGTTTTTGCTGCGAGGTCTTCCGAGTGTTTTTGACTCGGTTGAAATTCTGAGACGATTCTCCTCCTCCTCCCTCCCTCCCTATTTCGTCTCAGGGCGCCTTGCGGCATTTTTCTCTTTGCGCACTTCGCACGGGTTCGCGTCATGACAGCGCCTCGCAAAATCGCGATCATCGGCGCAGGTATCACCGGCCTCGGTGCTGCGCATGCGTTGCAGGGCTCAGCTGACGTCACGCTCTTTGAAGCCGATGCCTATTTTGGCGGCCATGCCAATACCGTTGACATCACATTACCCACGCCAGAGGGCCCGCGCACCCATGGCATTGATACCGGGTTTTTGGTCTACAACGAGCGTACCTATCCCAACTTGATTGCCTTGTTTGAGCAACTGAAGATTCACACCACCGTCACCGACATGAGCTTTTCCGTGCAGAGCCAAGTTGGCGCTCGCTCGCTGGAATGGGGCGGTGCCAATATCAACACGGTGTTTGCCCAGCGCGGCAACGTGCTTCGGCCGCGTTTTTTAAAGATGTTGATGGAGTTGTTGCGCCTGAATCGACTGTGCACAGAAATCGCGCAAAAGGGCAACGAAGCAGAGCTCAAGCAACCGCTCAAGGAATTTTTGGTGCAGCATCGCTTTGGCCGTGACGTACAAAATTGGTATTTGCTACCCATGCTGGGCTGCATATGGAGCTGCCCAACAGAGCAGATGCTGCAGTTTCCCGTCTCGACGATGATTCGTTTTTGTCACAACCATGGGCTGATGCAAGTGAGCAACCGCCCCAAGTGGTGGACGGTTACAGGCGGTTCGCGCAATTATGTGAAGGCCATCACCGAGAGAATCGCCGATAAGCGCTTGAACACGCCGGTGCAGCTCGTGGAGCGAGACGCGGACGGCGTGCGCATCATCACGCCGGGACAATCGGAACGCTTTGACCGCGTGATTTTCGCCACGCATGCCCCGCAAGCGCTTGCGCTCTTGCGCGATGCGAGCGCGCAAGAGCGCGAGATTCTGCAAGCGTTTCGCACACAAGACAACAAAGCTGTGTTGCACACCGACGCGAGCGTCTTGCCCAAGGCAAAAACAGCCTGGAGCGCTTGGAACTATGTGCGCGGCGATGCAAGCCAAGAAGGCAGCGGTGTCTGCCTGCATTATTTGATCAACAAACTGCAACCAATCCCTTTTGAACAAGCGGTGATCGTGAGTTTGAATCCAACGCAGCCGATCGCGCCTAGCCAGATCATGGGTGAATTTAACTACGCGCATCCCGTGATGGATTTGGCCGCGACCGCAGCGCAAGCGCGCTTGCATGAGATCAATGGCGCCAACCATGCTTGGTTTTGCGGCGCGTGGACACGCTATGGTTTTCATGAAGATGGCTTGATGTCGGGCTTGGCCGCCGCCCGCACCATTCTGAAAGAAATTCATGGAGTTGGGGCATGAGCAGCCTGCCGATGATGGGCTTTGGCACTGTGCGCCACACACGCCTGCGGCCTGCCCGCAATGCGTTTGCCTATCCCACCTATTTTTTGATGCTGCCCATGCGCAGCTTAGCGGCTCTTGGCGATGGCGAGCTCGCCCGAAATCGCTTCTCTGCGATCAGCTTTTATGACAAAGACCACGGCGATGGACGCGCCCATGCGCTGCAATGGCTGGATGAACTGCTCGTCAGTGAGGGCATTGATGATGCCCAGGGTGAGGTCTGGCTGCATTGCTATCCACGCGTGCTGGGCTACACTTTTAAGCCAGTCAGCTTTTGGTATTGCCACCGGGCCGATGACAGCCTGCGTGCGATTGTCGTGGAGGTGAACAACACCTTTGGCGAAAAGCATGTTTATTTGCTGGATCACGCAAAATTAGGCCAAGAGATGGTGGCAAATAAAGTGTTCCATGTGTCACCGTTTTGCGCCATTGAAGGCCAATATCGCTTCCGCTTCATGACCACACCGGACCGCAGCCGCTGCGTGGCGCGCATCGACTACGACGATGCGCAGGGCGCACTCATCAACACCTCGGTCAGCGGGCAGCTGCAGCCACTCAGCCCAAAAGCCGTGCGCAAAGCGATGTTTTCCTATGGGGCGATGACACTTGGCGTGATCGCGCGCATCCATTGGCAAGCCTTGAAGCTGTTTTTCAAGCGCGTGCCGTATGTCTCCAAGCCCACGCCACCTGCGGCTTTGGTGACACGTTAATCCTCCTCACACAACACAATACATATCAGCCATGCAAGCGACGAGCTCACCTGACAGTTTTGAGATTCCTTCCGGCGCACCCGCCGCGGCCCGTACCTGCCTGAAGCTTCTGGGTAGGCTCAACCAAGGCTCGCTCACAGTGCAACTGCCCGACGGCAGCGTGCAACACTTCGGGCAATCTGGGGGCCAGGCCGAGATCCATGGCAGTTTAATCATGCACAACTGGAGCGTCTGCTCTGCTGCGCTCAGATCAGGGGATATTGGTTTTGCAGAAAGCTATATTGCTGGTGAATGGAGCACGCCGCATTTGGCAGATTTGCTACGTGTGTTTGTAGCCAATCGACGCGAAGTGGAAGATGTGATTTACGGTACCTGGCTCGGCCGCTTGGCTTACCGCATCAAGCATTTGCTCAACCGCAATACCAAAACCAATTCGCAGAAAAATATCCATGCGCATTACGATTTAGGCAACGCGTTTTACGAGCTCTGGCTAGATAAAAGCATGAGCTACTCCAGCGCGTGGTTTGATGGGGACACATCCCAGCCCATGATCGACGCGCAATATGCCAAAGTAAGGCGGGCGCTGAAGATGGCGAACGTCCAGGCTTATGACCGCGTGCTTGAGATTGGCTGTGGCTGGGGCGGCCTGGCAGAAATTGCCGCCAAAGAATTTGATGCCAACATCACCGGCGTGACCTTGTCTGTCGAGCAACTTGAGTTTGCACGCAAGCGGATGGACCGCGTGGGCAAGGCATCGCATGCGGATCTACGCTTGCAAGACTACCGCGATATTCAAGACCAGCCGTTTGATGCGATTTGCTCGATTGAGATGGTTGAGGCGGTGGGGCGCGAGTATTGGCCGCAGTATTTTGAAACGGTGAGCCGCCTGCTCAAAAGCGGAGGTCACGCTTGCATTCAGGCCATCACGATTGAAGATGCGCTGTTTGACCGCTATGTGAAATCCACAGATTTCATCCAGCAATACATCTTTCCAGGGGGGTGCTTGCCCAGCCCGAGCGAGTTTCGCAAAGCCGCTCTCGCAGCGGGCTTAGAGGTGGTGGATCAGTTTGCTTTTGGCAAAGACTACGCTGAGACTTGCCGCCGCTGGCGCGCTGACTTCTTGCATCGCCGCGCCGAGATTTTGCCGCTTGGGTTTGATGAAAAATTCATGCGTACTTGGGAGTTCTATTTGGCTTATTGCGAAGCTGCGTTTGAAGAGCAAAACATTGACGTGATGCAGTTCACGTTACGCAAGCCTTGAAGGTCACTATGAATAATCGCCTGTTTTGCCATCAGAACGCTAGGCTTTTAGTAGCATGCTATGCAGTGTTTATATGGGCTATCGCTGGTTTTTTGCCAGTAAATGCTGCACCAACACCGATGGAAGTGACTCAGGCTATGCCCACTGCGCAGGCGCTGGGCCAGTCGCGCTTGGTGGTCTTTGGCTTTAATATTTACGATGCCAAGCTCTGGGCGAATGAAAAATTTATCCCTGCCAACTATGCTAGCGAGCTTTTCGCTTTAGAGCTGCGCTACCTGCGCAGTTTCAGTGGCCCTTCAATTTCGGAGCGCTCGCTCAAAGAAATGCGCCGCCTAGGAACAGTGAGCGATGAAAAAGCCGCGCAGTGGCTTGATCGCATGAAGCAAACCTTTCCTGATGTTAAAAAAGGCGATCAGCTGATTGGTATTCATCGGCCGGATGGCTCCGCCAGCTTCATCTTGAATGGCAAGCAGATCGGCGAAGTGCGTGAAGAAGAATTCAATCGTTTGTTTTTCGGTATTTGGCTCAGCCCCCGTACGAGTGAGCCCAAAATGCGCGGCGAGCTATTGGGTGCGGCCAGTGGCGTGCGCAAATGACATCGGCTGATTTAACGCCAACGCCTGCATGGTCTGTACGTCAGGGCCTGAGCTATGGCAGCTTGGGCATTGCGCTGGCTTTTGTGGCGCTGCCGCTGTATGTGTTGTTGCCCAATTTCTATGCGCGGGAATTCGGCGTGGGTTTGTCTACGCTGGGCGCGATGCTGCTAGGCGCCCGGCTGTTGGACGCGTTGATTGATCCAGCGCTCGGCCGCTGGGCGGATCGTTTGTTTGGCCAATCGGTGGCTGCCGTGATGCGTGTGGCGTGCGTGATGGCTGTGGTGCTCGCGTTGGGATTTGCCGCTTTGTTTTTTCCGCCGCTGCGCGGCCATTTTTTGCTCGTTTGGGCGATGTTGGCCTTGATCGTGACGTATGTGTCTTACAGCTTTGTGAGTGTGGCTCACCAAAGCTGGGGGGCGCGGCTGGGTGGTGATGCGCCGTTTCGGGCGCGTGTGGCTGCATGGCGAGAAGCACCGGGACTGATCGGCGTGCTCCTAGCCTCCACCTTGCCGATTCTGTTGGGTCTTCATGTGATGGTGGGTGCTTTCGTGGCGCTGCTGGCGCTGGGTTTGTGGGCTTTGACACGCGCACCTCGTCCGGTGCAGACCATTAACACGCATGAAGCGCCTGGCGATGTGTGGCAGCCGTGGCGCAATCCGCGCTTTCGGGTGTTGATGGCGGTGTTTGTGCTCA
>JANMDE010000477.1:0-3211 GCA_031376105.1 Variovorax sp.
CTCATGGCTTACGTTTGTTGAGCTTGGCGGTTGTGCCCGTGCTCGTGGGCGGCATGATGGTGCTGATGGGAATCTGGCGCGCCAAACGTGGCCAAAGCGTGCAACGGCTTGATCGTTTTGGCTACGGCTATGTGTTTGCGCTGTCGATGGGCATGATGCGCTATATCTGGGCGGCTTAAGCGATTATGCCGCCGTCAATCGTTCCAATGCTTCCCGGTATTTCGCCGCTGTTTTTTCAATCACCTCTTGCGGCAATTTCGGCGCTGGGGCTTGCTTGTTCCATGGCTGGCCATTGAGTTGCGCGGCTTCTAGCCAATCGCGCACGAATTGTTTGTCATAACTCGGGGGATTTTTGCCTGCTTTAAATGCAGCTTCATATGTCTCTGCGGGCCAAAAGCGGGAGCTGTCAGGCGTGAGGACTTCGTCCATGAGCACCAGCTGGCCGTCTGCGTCCAGGCCGAATTCAAACTTGGTGTCGGCGATGATGATGCCTTTGGTGAGCGCAAAATCGGCGGCCGCTTCGTAAAGCGCAAGGCTGGTTTGGCGGATTTGCTCGGCGAGGGGTTGGCCGATGCGCGCAGCGGCTTCATCGAAGGAAATATTTTCGTCATGCTCGCCCATGGCCGCTTTGGCGGCGGGGGTGAAGATCGGCTCGGGTAGCTTGCTCGCGTTCTTTAAACCCACTGGCAGCGGTACGCCGCAAACCGTGTGTGTTTGTTGATATTCTTGCCAACCGCTGCCCGCCAAATAACCACGCACCACCGCTTCAATCATCACTGGCTGCAAGCGCTTGACCAGCATCGAGCGGCCTTGCACCTGCGGCTTCTCCGCATCTGTCACCACGCCAAGCGGATCATCACCCGTCAGATGGTTCGCGCAAATCGCGCCCAGCTTGTCAAACCAAAACAGCGCCATCTGCGTGAGCAACACGCCCTTGTCTGGTACGGGCTCACCCATGATCACATCAAACGCAGACAGCCGATCTGAGGCGACCATCAAGATGCGGTCACTCCCCACCGCATAGTTATCGCGCACTTTGCCACGTGCGAGAAGAGGAAGGCTGGTGATGCTGGAGGTGTGAACGGCGAGACGCATGGGCAGTTGAAGCAAAAAAGCCCGCTGGCAAGATGCAGCGGGCTCTGAATTATCGCGCTTTAGCGCAATCCAGCGGTATACAAGCGAAGGTGTGACGCCTTAATGCACCACTTGCGCCAACTCACCCTTGGCATATTTCGCCGCCACGACTTGCAGCGTCTCGCCTTTGATCTTGCCGGCTTGCCCGGAGCAGCCGAATTCGATGTAGCGCTGTTTGCAAATCGCTTGCGCAGCGGCGCGGGCGGGTTTGAGCCATTCGCGGGCATCGAATTTATCGGGGTTTTCAAAGAGAAATTGGCGCACTGCACCCGTCATAGCCAAACGGATGTCGGTGTCAATGTTGATCTTGCGCACGCCAAACTGAATGGCTTTTTGGATTTCTTCCACTGGCACGCCGTAGGTTTCTTTCATCTTGCCGCCGTATTGATTGATTTGTGCGAGCAAATCTTGCGGCACGGAAGACGAGCCATGCATCACCAAATGCGTGTTGGGCAGGCGGCGGTTGATTTCTTTGATGCGCTCGATGGCGAGAATATCACCTGTGGGTTTGCGGGTGAATTTGTAGGCGCCATGGCTGGTGCCAATGGCAATGGCCAAGGCATCGAGCTGGGTGCGCTTCACAAAATCGGCGGCTTGCTCAGGATCGGTGAGCAATTGCTCGCGCGTCATGATCGCATCAGTGCCGTGGCCGTCTTCTTTGTCGCCTTGCATGGTCTCTAGGGACCCTAAGCAACCGAGCTCGCCCTCGACCGTCACGCCCAGCAAATGCGCCATGTCGACCACTTTGCGGGTCACGTCGACGTTGTAATCGTAGCTGGCAATGGTTTTGCCATCGGCTTCCAAGCTGCCGTCCATCATCACCGAGCTAAAGCCCAGATTCATCGCACCTTGGCACACGTCAGGGCTCTGGCCATGGTCTTGGTGCATCACCAGCGGGATGTGGGGATACATTTCTACCGCCGCTTGAATCAAATGCTTGATAAACGGCTCGCCCGCATATTTGCGCGCGCCAGCGCTGGCTTGCAAAATCACGGGCGCGCCCACCTCATGCGCGGCTGCCCTCACGGCATGCACTTGCTCTAAGTTGTTGACGATGAAGGCGGGAATGCCATAGCTGTTGACGGCGGCGTGGTCAAGCAGCTCACGCATGGAAACGAGGGCCATGTAAAACTCCGGAAAGATGAAAATATGAGGCCAAAACAGCGCTGTAACTGCCTTGTAACTTTTCAGATTTTACTAGACACGTCCATGGGCACGACGCATCAAGCCGCCAAGCGATCCAAATGGACGGCGGGCTGAGCCGAGGCGATCACGCCCCCGCCCAAACACACCTCGCCGTCATACATCACCGCCGATTGCCCGGGCGTGACGGCCCATTGCGGCTCTAGAAAACGCAGGTGAAAGCCATCCGGCCGCGCATAGAAGTCACATGCAGAGTCTGCTTGGCGATAGCGCGACTTATTGCCGTAGGCGCCGTGTTGCGCCGAATCTGCGGGCGCATGGCCTGCACACCAGCTCACATCATCTGCCCGCAAGGCACTAGAGAGCAGCCAAGGATGCTCATGGCCTTGCACGACCCAGAGCGTGTTTTTCGCCATGTCTTTGCGCGCCACATACCAAGGCGAATGCTCGCCGCCGCCGCGCTGCGCGCCCTTTTCTTTCACCCCGCCAATCCCTAAGCCTTGGCGCTGGCCAAGCGTGTAAAAGCTCAGGCCCACATGCTCGCCAATCTGCCGCCCCTTCTCATCGCAAATCGCACCTGGCTCTTTACTGATGTACCGGTTCAAAAACTCACGGAATGGCCGCTCGCCGATGAAACAGATGCCGGTGGAGTCTTTTTTCTTAGCGTTAGGCAGGCCAATCTCAGCCGCGATACAGCGCACTTCGGCTTTATGCAGCTCACCCACGGGAAACAGCGTTTTGGCGAGCTGAGCTTGCGTCAAGCGATGAAGAAAATAGCTTTGGTCTTTGCTCGGATCAAGGCCTTTCAGTAGTTCATGCAAACCCGTTGCTTCGTTCATGCGCACGCGCGCGTAATGCCCGGTGGCGATTTTTTCTGCGCCCAAGCGCATCGCATGATCGAGAAAAGATTTGAATTTGATCTCAGCGTTGCACA
>JANMDE010000534.1:0-4173 GCA_031376105.1 Variovorax sp.
CCTGCTCACTCAGAGCATCCGCCGCTAGCAAAAGTTGCGCCGTTCGTTGCGCCACCGGTATCGCGTTGTCCACGATCGTCACCTCAGAGCCCACCAGCTGCGCAAACACGTCACGAATCAACGGATAGTGAGTGCAACCCAGCACCAGCGTGTCTAACTCATCCTTCTCTAAGCCAAATCGGCCAGTAGCCCTTATATATTCTTCACAGTTTGCTACTAAATTAGGAGTTATTTGCTGAGAGCCAGAAGCCTCAGCCAAGTGCTCAATCTGCTCCGCCAAGCCATCGCAGGGCGTGCAAGCAAAGTCCACATGCGCCAAAGAAGCCTTGAGTGCAGCAAACTTTGCACTCAGTAAAGTGCCCCGCGTGGCCAACACGCCCACCCGCCTAGTGCGCGAAATCTGCGCTGCCGGCTTCAATGCAGGCTCCACCCCAATGATTGGCAGCGCCGGATAAGCCTCGCGCAGCAACTGAATCGCCGCCGCAGTCGCCGTATTGCAAGCCACGACCAGCGCCTTGATCTGATGCTGCTCAACCAATTCCCTTGCGATAAACAGCGTACGCTCCTGCACACACGCCTCGCTCTTCTCGCCATAAGGGTTGTGCTTTGAATCCGCGAAATACACAAAGCGTTCATGCGGCAATTGCGATCGCAAAGCCTTCAAAATGCTCAGGCCACCGATGCCGGAGTCAAAGACACCGATGGGGGCTTGTCTAGACATGCAAATCTTTGATTCTGTTGACTTTGCACCATCCATGCGGGATTTTCCGCGTGGATGATGCAAATTGAGCCCTGAGTCTTCTGGCGCTCAATGTGAAGAGACCGTGATTCCCTTGAACTCGCCCGTCGCGATCCGCTTTTGCCACTCCGCAGGCCCCGTGATATGCGCGCTCGTGCCGCCGGAATCTACTGCCACTGTGACGGGCATGTCGACCACGTCAAATTCATAGATGGCTTCCATGCCGAGGTCGGCGAAGCCAACCACCTTGGCGGTTTTGATGGCTTTGGAGACGAGATAAGCTGCGCCGCCCACGGCCATGAGGTAGGCGCTCTTGTGTTTTTTGATCGCTGCAATGCCTTCAGGGCCGCGCTCGGCTTTGCCGATCATGCTAATGAGACCAGTCTGCGCGAGCATCATTTCCGTGAAGCCATCCATGCGGGTGGCGGTGGTCGGGCCTGCAGGGCCGACTGCCTCGCCTTTGACCGGATCAACCGGGCCGACGTAATAAATCACGCGATTCGTGAAGTCCACGGGCAGTTTTTCGCCAGCGGCGAGCATGGTCTGGATGCGTTTGTGGGCGGCATCGCGGCCGGTGAGCATTTTGCCGCAGAGCAACAGCGTTTGGCCGGGCTTCCAGTTGGCCACTTCCTCTTTAGTGAGCGTGTTCAGATCAACGCGCTGAGATTTCGCGTAGTCAGGCTTCCAATGCACATCGGGCCACAGATCCAGCGAAGGCGGGTCGAGATACACCGGTCCTGAGCCATCCATCACCACATGCGCATGGCGCGTGGCGGCGCAATTAGGAATCATCGCAATTGGTTTGCCAGCCGCATGCGTGGGATACATCTTGATCTTCACGTCGAGCACAGTGGTCAGGCCGCCCAAGCCTTGCGCGCCGATGCCCAGTGCGTTCACCTTGTCATGCAGCTCCAAGCGCAGGCCTTCGGTTTTCGTCAACGCCGCGCCGCTGGCCTGCTTAGCCTGCAGCTCATACATATCAATGTCTTCCATCAAGCTTTCTTTGGCCATGAGCACGGCCTTTTCTGCCGTGCCGCCAATGCCGATGCCTAGCATGCCTGGCGGGCACCAGCCTGCGCCCATGGTCGGCACGGTCTTCAAAACCCAATCGACCACGCTGTCGCCGGGGTTGAGCATGTAAAGCTTGCTCTTATTTTCCGAGCCGCCACCTTTGGCCGCGACACCGATGTCCAGCTTGTTACCGGGCACGAGCTGCACATTGATCACGGCAGGCGTATTGTCTTTCGTGTTCTTGCGATCAAACTGCGGATCAGCCACGATGCTGGCGCGCAAGGTGTTGTCTGGATCGTTGTACGCGCGGCGCACGCCTTCATTGATCACATCATCCAGCGAGCCATCTCCAAACTCAGCGCAGCCTTCAAAGCGCACATCCATGCCGATCTTGAGAAACACGTTCACGATGCCCGTGTCTTGGCAAATCGGGCGATGGCCTTCCGCGCTCATGCGGCTGTTGGTGAGAATCTGTGCAATTGCATCCTTCGCAGCTGTGCTTTGCTCGCGCTCATAGGCGCGCGCCAGATGGGCGATGTAATCGGCGGGGTGGTAGTAGCTGATGTATTGCAGCGCGCCTGCAACGGTGTCAACGATATCTTGGGCTTTGATGGTTGTCATGGCGATCCAGAATGAGAAGTTTTAGTGAGGCTGGGAAGCCCAAAACCTCCATTTTAGGTCGCCCGCGTTGCGACCAGCTTACTTCTCAATCACCCACTGGATGATGTATTTCGCCAGAAAGCCCGTCATGCCAAATGCCAAGCCTAGAAAGAGCACAAAGGTACCAAACTTTCCGGCCTTGGATTGCCAAGCCAAATGGCCAATGATGAACAGCATGTAAAGAATGAAGCCGCCGATACCAAAGCTCAGGCCGAAAGCAGAAATTTGCTCTTCCGTGAAGCCAAACATCAGTCGCGCTCCTCAGGCGGCAGACGCTCGGGCAGCGCGCTTGCATCGACGAGATCGCGGTAGGCATACCAACTCGCATGCCCCAGCCAAGGCACGATCACGATCAAACCCAGCATCGCCGTGGCCATGCCAAGCAGGGTGAGCAGCATGATCACGCAGGCCCACAGCGATAGTGCAGCGGGATGGCGAAGTACGGCTTGCCAGCTCGTGAGCACAGCCTGCATCACCGTGGCGCGGCGATCCAGCAAAAGCGGCATGGACACCACGCTGGAAGCAAACAAAGGAGCAGCCATCAGGCCGCCCAAGGTCAGCCACAGCTCAAAAAGATAGTGCTGCGGCGAGAGCACCACGTGACGCAAGAAATCCATCGGCGTCTGGATCGGCTGCGGCGCCATCAACGTGATCAGCGAAGCGGAGGTCAGCACCCAGCCCGTACCGGCCAAGCCCAGCAGCAAGCCAAAGCGCACCAAGCTCCAATAGCCGCCGCGCGCGGCATAGCGCGAATACTGCCAGCGTGTCCAGGTGTTGACGATCAACGCAATATCCGCTTTTTCACCTTTTTCTAAAGCGCGGCTGATCGCATACAAGCTAGTGGCCAACACCGGCGCAATCACCAAAAACCCTGAGAACGCACCAGCAATCAGCCAAAATTGATCACCCACCGCAAAGATCAGCAGCAGCGCAAAACTAGCCACCAGCAGGCCATGCGCCAAGCTCAATACGCCGCCGCGCCAAGTGTCTAGCCATCCTTTGGTTAACCATTGGAAGCATTGCGTGAGAGAGATCTCTCGCACCGGGGGCAGCGTGTCGTGTCCGGGCTCGATCCAGCGACTGGGCGGCAAAGAAGGTGTGGGCATCGGCGAAGCATAGCTGTGCGCTCGCTGAGCCAGCTTGATCTAGATCAAAGCGCAGCCCGCCTATTTCGCACAAGATGCCAGCCATGCCCGACCCAGTCTGCCCTCCATGACCGATCCTGACGCCCCCGATACGCCAGCTGCCCCCTTGGAGGTGCCCCGCCCCGCGGTGATTCGTTTGGCAGATCCGGTTCGCTGGCTGATCGCGGGAGCGAAAGACGCCTGGGCGCATCCGGGGATCGCCCTGTTTTATGGCCTGTGCTTTTGGCTCATGGCTTGGGTGCTAGGAGCCGTGTTTCACAACAAGCCTGAATACACCATGAGCATCGTCTCGGGCTGCTTGTTGGTGGGGCCATTTTTGGCGATGGGGCTCTACGATGTGAGCCGCCGGATCGAGCGTGGCATGAGGCCGGAGTTGTCAGTTTCCATCACCTGCTGGGATCAGCTTTTAGGCAGCAAGGGCATGCTGGTATTGGTCTTGATCGTGCTTGAGCTGCTTTGGGGGCGGGCATCATTGGTGGTGTTTGCGGTATTTTTTAACACCAGCCTGACCGGCACCCCCGATGTGCTCAAGGCGCTGCTGTCTCCCGATAATTGGGAATTCATTGCGATTTATATGGCTGTAGGCGGACTGTTCGCAGCTTTGGTGTTTTCCACCTC
>JANMDE010000554.1:0-2431 GCA_031376105.1 Variovorax sp.
TCAATCAGGCGCAGCGCAGCGTTTGTCACGCGCAGACGCACCCACTTGTTTTCGCTTTCAACGAAGAAACGACGGTATTGCAGGTTGGGTAAGAACCGGCGCTTGGTTTTATTGTTGGCGTGGGAAACGTTGTTTCCGACCATGGGCTTCTTGCCCGTTACATCACATACGCGTGCCATTAAGCACTCCTAGATTTAAAATTAACGGCTCCCGCCGCACCTCACTGCCATCAGCACGCGTCTTTCGACCCGTGCAGACCCAGCGGTCTTAAAAACTCGCCCGAAGGTAAGTTAGCCCTAAATTATAGCCCGAAATTGGCTGCTGGCCGCTTGTGGGCTGAGCCGCCCTGTGCCATCCGAAGCAGTTTGACAAGCACATTCCAGCGCTTAGGCTGCGTCAAAGGGTGAAACTGCGCTTCAAGCTTGTCAAACAAATCTTCCACCAGTGCATCATGCATATAGCGAATCACCAGCAGCCAAGCGATGCGAAATTTCCAGTTGGGCTGGGTTTGGACGGTGTGTGTGATCAGGCAAGTATGCTCGCCGGTGGCGTGCAGTTGAAGCTCATGCCAACCTACGCTGCCACTGGTGAATTCAAATCGAACGCACTCTTGCGGCCAATAGATCGCCACGCGGTATTGAATCGGCCCATGCCCGCCAACCGCGCCCACCTGAATGGGGCGATCGAGGCGCATGCGCGGCCAGTTTTCATGCGGCCACACGCGGTCGTCAGCTGAGGCGACAGTGGCGAGGAGTTGGCCGATTTGGGCGACGGAGGCAGGCAAGTGACGCGAATGGATATTGACGATTTTCATGGAGATCACCTTTGATTCACTATTAAATCTGTAGCAAACTTCGTATTATTTGTAAGGGCGAATACCGGTTTTGGCATATGGCGCAGCCAGTAAAGTGCTTCATTGCGCTCTGTGGTGAGCCCGGCTTGCAGCACTTGCACGCCGTCTGCGCTGATGACTTTTTGGGGCAACAGCTCAAGCAGTTTTGCGGTCAGGCGCATGAGCCACCAAGGCAGTGGGAGCCAGAGCGTTTTGCCGAGCCCAAGTGCGCTGCGCAGCTGGGCGAGAAATTCGCGGTAGCTCAGCTCCTCTGGGCCGGCCAGCTCGATGGCGCGGCGCAGAGATTTAGGATGCTCGCAAATGCGCGTGATGGCTTCGGCCACATCGCTGCATTGCATCGGCGCAAGCTTCGAGCTGCCGGGGTGCAGCAGACCGGGTAGGGCGATGATGGGCAGGCGAGCGAGCTGCTGAAACAGCTTGGTGGCGGGGCTTTGCGCATCCATGATCAGCGATGGCCGTACGACGACCGCATCGCCGCTGCTGGCTTGCATCGCTTCCATCAGCGCGGCTTCAGCGGCGCGCTTGCTGGCCATGTAGCGCCCGCCGGGCACCGTTTGCAGGCTGGCCAGTGGCAAGCGCCCTGTGCCAAGGGCGGAAATTTGCACCACCCGTGCCACATGCGCGCGGGCGCAAGCTTCAAACAAAGCGCGAGGCGCTGCCACATGCACCGTATCAAAGCGCTCATCGCCGCGCTCAATCAAAATGCCCACGGCGTTGACCACCACATCAGCATCTTTCACAAGCGTAGCAAACTCATCTGCGCTGTGTGCATACCGAAAATCCACTGTCAAGTCACACTTACTGCGCCCCGCCGTGACCACGCTGTGCCCATGACTACGCAGCTCGCGCACGACAGCGCTGCCCAGCAGGCCTGCGCCACCAAAAACGATGATCTTCATAAGATGCTCCTTTCGTGAGTCATAAAGAGTAGATTTTAAATTTCATACCGACTGTTGTTTCTGTCAAAAGAGAAATTTATGGTCAAAAAAAGGGAATTGGAAAGGAGGAAGGGAATCAAGGGCCAATCATCGAGCCCATGGCTTCGTTGTTGGCCACTGCTTTATCTGGTTTGATGGTATCTGCATCGCCGCGAATCAAGCGCTGGATTTTTGCGCCGAGTTTGAGCACTTTGGAGAGGGTTTCAGTGTCAAGCCGGAGCATTTCATCCGTCCACACCGTGAGCGATTCGAGCATGAGCAGCATCTCGCGGATGCGCGTGGCGCGGTCTACGCCGTCGAGCATCAATTCCGGGCTATTGAGCAGAGTTTTGAGCACAGCGAGCGTGGGCAGAATCTCGCGCTCTTTGCGCTCGCGCACAATGGTGCGAGCCAAATCCCAGATGTCGGTGGAGGTTTCAAAATGGTCGCGCCGGTCGCCCAATACATGCACGAGCTTGACGAGGTTCCAAGATTGCAATTCACGTAAGCTGTTGCTCACATTGCTCCGCGCGACGGTGAGCGTTTCAGCAATTTCGTCTGCGGGCAGGGGCTTGCCATGCAGATACAAGAGCGCATGGATCTGCGCGACTGTACGGTTTACGCCCCAACGCGTGCCCATCTCGCCCCAATGGAGGATGAA
>JANMDE010000562.1:0-1617 GCA_031376105.1 Variovorax sp.
CGGTCGATTGGGAAGTCAACTCTGCCGCCATCAAAACCCATTCTGGTATTGACCAAATTGAAGCCCGCACCGCCAAAAAAGTCGTCACCACCGGCTGCGGGCAAGGCAGCGTGTTTGGTGGCTTGATGGATGAAATTGAAACCATCCAACTGCCCAAAGCCCAGCTCGCGCAAACCCAGCTCAACGGCATCACTGAGGCGATTCGCCAGCAAGAAAGCACCTACAAAAGCGCAGGCAGCGTGCATGGTTGCGCGCTGTTTAAGGGCACGCAGATGCTGGTCTTCGTTGAAGATGTGGGTCGCCATAATGCGATTGACACCATTGCCGGCTGGATGGCCATGCAAGGCATCAGCACCACACATGCACCAATCGAGACCGAGCCTTATGTGTTCTACACCACAGGCCGCCTCACCAGTGAGATGGTGATCAAATCCGCGCAAATGGGCATCGCTATCGTGGTCTCTCGTAGCGGCATCACGCAAATGGGCTACGACATTGCCCAGCAGCTCGGCCTGTGCGCTATTGGCCGTGCGGTGAACAAGCATTTTGTGGGCTACACCAGTTTGCAGCGGCTGATACTCGGCAGTTAAACGTCTATCGCGCTGGGATCGATACTGCCATGCACGCTTATTACGCAGATCAGTTTGTTTTACCGTTGCCAGACGGCCATCGTTTCCCCATGCCCAAATACCGCATGCTGCGAGATTGGCTGAGCAGCCATCTGCCGCAGGTCAGCATGCAAATCGCCCCAGCTGCCACGGATGGCGAGTTAGCTTTGGTGCATTCACCAGCCTATATTCGCAGCATTTCTCTGGGACCCGAGCAGGGCGGCCTTGATCCGAAGATCATGCGTGAGATTGGTTTTCCGTGGAGCGAGGCGATGGCAGAGCGGGCGCGGCGCTCGGTGGGCGCAAGCGTGGCTGCGGCGCGCTCGGCGCTGGGTTGGCCCGATTCGCGGCGGAGTTCGGATTCTTCAGATGCTGCGCCATCAGGCATCGCCGCCAATTTGGCGGGCGGCACACACCACAGCTATGCCGACAAGGGCGGCGGCTTTTGTGTGTTTAACGACTTTGCCGTCACAGCGCGGCTGATGCAAAGCGAATGGGGGCGCAGGCATGGCAGCACCCGCCCGCTGCGCGTGGCCATCATTGATTTGGATGTACACCAAGGCAACGGCACAGCGCGGATTTTTCAGGGCGACGAGAGCGTGTTCACCCTATCCATGCATGGCGCGAAGAATTTTCCGTTTCGCAAAGAGACGAGTGATTTGGATGTGGATTTGCCCGATGGCTGCGGCGACGATGAATACCTGCACGCGCTGGATCACGCGCTTGACGAGCTTGAGCACCGCTTTTTCTCCCCCTACGCACCGGGGCTGATTCTGTATCTGGCAGGTGCCGATCCTCACGAAGGTGATCGCCTCGGCCGCTTGAAACTCACCTACGACGGCCTAGAAGCGCGAGATCGCCGTGTGATGGACTGGGCTTGGCAGCGACGCATTCCGATGGCGTTTGCGATGGGCGGTGGCTATGGCACGGATTTGCAAACCACCTTGCGTGTGCAACAACGCACCTATCGGGTTGGGGTGGAGTATTTCACAAGATGGCTAAAAGCTGG
>JANMDE010000146.1:0-2001 GCA_031376105.1 Variovorax sp.
CGGGCTGCACCCTCAATGGCTTCGATCACGCGCTCGACCAGATCGTCAGACACGGCGGCCTCGATCTTGACCTTAGGCAGAAAATCCACCACGTATTCCGCGCCGCGATACAGCTCGGTATGGCCTTTTTGACGACCAAAGCCCTTCACTTCCGTGACGGTGATGCCCTGCACGCCCATGCCAGACAGTGCTTCACGCACTTCGTCCAGCTTAAACGGCTTAATAATGGCGGTGACAAGTTTCATGTGTTCTCCTTGTTATGTGAATTTTTGAGATCAGAAGCTGTATTTCGCACCGACCAGTAATGTGTTGTTGGCAATGAATTTGCCCTTGGTATCAGTGTAAAAAGCTTTTTTGCCGTTCGTACCTGATAACGCTGCATTGAGCGTCAGGCCATTGCCCATGTCTTTGGCGAGAGACAAGGAGTAGTCGGTGTAATCGTAAGAGGAATTATTCACGACTTTTTGAACGCCGATGTGAGGCGTAAGTGTGAAGCCGTTGCCCAAATCAACCGCAGCGCTTAGATCAAGATATGAGCTTCCAGAGCTTTTGAGGAATCCTAGAAAATCGCCACTGGCGCGGCTGTATTTAGCTGTGAACATGCCGTAGGTGAGTGCGCCATAGTACTCAGTTGTATTGGCGTTGCTTACAGTTCCAGCACCGGGCGTGCCGACAGCTCCTGAGTTGTTTCCTGGGTAACGGTAAGCGATGGCACCGACATCAAACGTGAAATCTTTGGCAATTTCGCCCTTATAACCGCCATACAAATCGACTTCGTAGTTGCCCTTCGTCGATCCGTTGAAGTCCTTAATCCACTTGACGTTCGAACCCCAGACACCAAGATAAACACCGCTTTTGTGTGAAAAATCAAGGCCGCCTTGAAGCGCCGGCTTTTTGGAGGTTTGCGAGATGCCGCGGAAGCGATAGTCCGTGACAGCGCCGACGTTGAAGCTCAACGTGTAATCTGGCTCGGGTGCTTTGACTTGTGCAAATGCACCGGCTGAGAAGACAGACTGCACGACTGCTTGTGAGAGTTTCGAGAGTTTCATATTCTTCCTTTGGATAGTTGATAGATGGCGAGGCAATGATGCACGGATCGTGCCAATTTGTTCACGCTTGGCTCTTGCAATCTCTAGGCCGAGAAACTTATTAGCTGGACGATCTAGAGGTTTCTCGATAAAATATGTTTATAGATACAGTTGCATGGATTGACCCATGGCGATCGCAAGCGCAGATGCTGCCCTGCAATCGCTTTGTTCTTCATGATTGAAAATCACATTTGCACCAATTTAGGGATTAAATTAATGTCAGGCTTTTCTTTGGTGCATTCTCGGGCTTTGATGGGTTTACGCGCCTTATCGGTGCAGGTTGAAGTGCATTTGGCCAACGGGCTGCCCAGTTTCACTTTGGTGGGTTTGGCAGACACGGAGGTGAAAGAGGCGCGGGAGCGAGTTCGTTCTGCCATTGCCAATTCAGGGCTGGAGTTTCCCAGCAACAAGCGCATCACCGTCAATTTAGCGCCAGCGGATATCCCGAAAGACTCAGGTCGGTTTGATCTGCCTATTGCACTGGGCATTTTGGCAGCCAGCGGCCAGATCGATGGCACACAGTTGGTGGGGCATGAATTTGCGGGTGAGCTCTCACTCTCCGGGCAACTCAGGCCAGTGCAGGGCGCATTGGCTATGGCTTTAGGAATGGCTTTACAACAAGGCGAGCACATCAGCAAAGCGCCGGTGTTGGTGTTACCTGAGGGCAGTGCAGAAGAGGCCAGTTTGGTGCCTGATGCGCGCGTGGTGAGGGTAGCGCATTTGCTGGATGTGGTGGCACGGTTTGCACCTGCGGCTTCTCAAAAGCTGACTGAGGGCGATGCCGCAGAGCAGACCATGCAGATACCGCGAGAAGAAGCCAGCTGGACTATCTTGCGCGCACCAGAGAGGAAAGCGATGTCTCCCGGTGCAGATATGAGCGAAGTCAAGGGCCAACAAGCGGCCAAGCGCGCGC
>JANMDE010000074.1:0-2259 GCA_031376105.1 Variovorax sp.
GTGCAAGACCTCAACACCGTAGTCTTCTTGAAAAGCATGAATCATCGCGGGCGGGCAGGCGCTGCCGCCAATCACGGTGCGCTTGAGCGTGGAAAATTTCAGCCCCGCAGGTTTCATATGCCCCAGCATCATTTGCCACACCGTGGGCACGCCCGCCGCATAGCTCACCTTCTCGCCCTCAATCAGCTCATAAATCGATTTGCCATCCATCGCTGGCCCTGGAAACACCAGCTTGCAGCCCGTGAGCGCCGCGCTATATGGAATGCCCCAAGCGTTGACGTGAAACATCGGCACGACAGGAAGCACAGAATCCCGCGCACTGAGCGACATCACATCTGGCAGCGCCGCCGCATAAGCATGCAGCGTGGTGGAGCGATGCGAATACAGCGCGGCCTTCGGGTTGCCCGTCGTCCCGCTCGTGTAGCACATGCTCGACGCGCTGTTTTCGTCAAACTGCGGCCAGTCGTAATTTTTGGGCTGCGAGCCAATCCATGCTTCGTAGCTCACCAAATTGGGAATACCCGAGTCCGCAGGCAGCTTGTCTGCATCACACATCGCCACATAAGACAAAATCTTCGGGCAACGCGCATGTACGGCCTGCACCAGCGGCAAAAAGCTCATGTCAAAGCACAGCACCTGATCTTCCGCATGGTTGGCGATCCAAGCGATCTGATCGGGATGCAAGCGCGGGTTGATGGTATGCAACACCCGCCCCGAGCCGCTCACGCCGAAATACAGTTCCAAATGCCGATAGCCATTCCAAGCCAGGGTCGCCACGCGGTCACTGAACGCCAGCTTCATGCCATCGAGCGCATGCGCCACTTGGCGCGAGCGATCCGCGACATCGGCCCAGGTGTAGCGGTGAATATCCCCCTCTACCCGCCGAGAAACGATCTCGCCATCGCCATGGTGGCGATCGGCGAACTCGATCAAACTCGAAATCAAAAGGGGTTGCGATTGCATCAAACCAAGCATGGGGGATCTCCTGAAATATGAGGCTGAGTATCGGGCAAATTGAGCACCACAATAATGAGCAGTTGCCCTATGGACACAGAAGCCGTCAGTCTTTTGTATTCGATTTGCCTTGATTTGCAGAACCGTTGCGAAGTGTCTATTGCGGACACTTGCGTTTATAAACGTCCTCAATTATCCTGTCTATGATCGTCTTGTTATGACAACCGTTAGAAAGCACTCATGCCCAAAAAAATCAATCGTATTCTCATCGTTGGAGCTGGCATGGCCGGGATCACTTTAGCGATTGCATTGCGACGCAAGGGTTTGAAACCAGACATCATCGAGCGCTTGCCCGAGTGGCCAACACACGGCGCGGGTATCTATTTAGTGGGCAATGCCATGCGCGCTCTGGCATCGCTTGATTTGGCCGATGAAGTGTTGCAACACGGCTCTTTGATCCAGACGCAAACTTTAATGAACGACCAAGGGCGCAAGTTGGCAGTAATTGACACGGCGAGCGTTTGGGCAACTTGCGGGCCATGCGTGGGTATTCGCCGCGCGAACTTGCAAAGCATCTTGATCAAAGCTTTGGGCGATGCCCAAGTTCGGTTTGGCACAACTGTGGCCACTTTGACTGAGCAGCTAGACGGCACAGTCATTCAATTTAGCGATGGCACCGAGCAGGTTTATGACCTCGTGGTAGGGGCGGACGGCGTACGCTCATCGATTCGAAACCATATTTTTGGGGAGTTACCGGCACGCTTTTGCGGACAAATGGCTTGGCGCTTTGCCGTACCTTGCCCACCATCGATAAGTGGCTGGACGGTTTTTACCGCAAGCGATCGCGTCTTTTTATTTATCCCTGTCGGGGGCGGACAAGCCTATTGCTATGCAGACGTGATGGTGACGGAACCTTTTAATGATCCGCAAGAGGGGCGGCTGGAGCGCCTGCGCTCACGTTTCTCTTCATTCGCCAGCCCAGTGCCCGAGGCTTTGGCAGCTTTGCAACCTTCAGATCAAATCCACTTTGGCGCGATTGAAGAGATCCTTCAAGAGCCTTTTGGCAAAGGCCAGACCCTACTGATTGGAGATGCTGCGCACGCTACTTCTCCTAATATGGCTTCTGGCGCAGCCATGGCTTTTGAGGATGCATTGGCGTTATCACGCCTCGTTTCTTCAGAACGAGATATGACGCAGTTGCACGCCGATTACACCGCCGCCAGAATCAACAGAATTCGCTGGGTACATGAGCAAACGCACAAGCGCGACAAAATCAGAAAACTACCCTCTGTCGTACGCGATCTG
>JANMDE010000114.1:0-1941 GCA_031376105.1 Variovorax sp.
CATCTTCGGATCACCGCTTCCTGAATCGCGTGTGTTTTCAAAACATTTATAAGGTGACTGCCCGACGCTAGGCCGCAGGTACGAAAGGCAGAGTGAAACGCAACGCAAACCCACCGAACCGTCACCCGCATATCCACGCGCAAACTGCTTTTCCCCTGCTCGTTGCTGCGCGAGAGGATGCCGCTGGAGTTGCTGCTGAGAGCGATCGGCTGATATGCTTGATGCGTCATCCGTGACGAGCTGGCTGCCATCGGGCCGAGTGCATTGCTATCCGCGATAATCTAAGCCATGAATCCCCTTCTCCAGAAACTGCAGCCTTATCCTTTTGAGAGGCTGCGTCAATTGTTTGCCAACATCACACCTTCGCCTGCGCATCGCGCGATCAGTTTGGGCATTGGTGAGCCCAAACACGCCACGCCGCTGTTCATCAAAGAGGCTTTGAATGACAATTTCAAAGGCTTGGCGGCTTATCCGGCCACGGACGGTGAGCCCCTGTTGAAAGAGGCTTGCGCGGCTTGGCTCAAGCGTCGTTATAGCGTGAGCGTTGATCCTAAGACGCAAATACTTCCTGTCAACGGCTCGCGCGAGGCGCTGTTTTCATTGGCGCAGACGGTGATTGATCCTACAAAAGATGCTGTGGTGATCAGCCCAAATCCGTTTTATCAAATCTATGAAGGGGCAGCGCTGCTCTCGGGTGCGCGTTTGCATTTCGTGCCGAGTGATCCTTCGCGCAATTTCGCGGTCGATTGGGCGAGCGTGCCGCAAGACATTTGGGCTAAAACGCAGCTGATCTTCGTTTGCTCCCCGGGCAACCCCACTGGCGCGGTGATGCCGCTGGGTGAATGGGAAAAGCTCTTTGCGCTGCAAGATCGCTATGGCTTTGTGATTGCTTCAGACGAGTGCTATAGCGAAATCTATTTTCGAGACAAAGCGCCGCTGGGCGGCTTGGAGGCTGCCACAAAATTAGGCCGCACTGATTTCAAAAACCTCGTGATGATGACCTCGCTTTCAAAACGCAGCAATGCGCCCGGCATGCGCAGCGGCTTTGTGGCGGGCGATGCGGCTCTATGCAGGCAATTTTTGCTCTACCGCACCTACCACGGCAGCGCCATGAGCCACACCATCCAAGCCGCAAGCGCCGCTGCTTGGAACGATGAAGCGCACGTGGTTGCCAACCGTGAGCAATACCGCGCCAAATTCGCGCAAGTCACGCCCTTGCTGCAAACCGTGCTCGACGTGAAGTTGCCTGATGCCGCCTTCTACCTCTGGGCTAAAGTGCCTGCAAATGTCTGCGGCGGCTCAGATACTGAATTTGCGGCCCAACTTTTGCAACAGCAAAACGTCACCGTGCTCCCCGGCAGCTACCTTGCCCGCGAGGTTGACGGCCACAACCCCGGCCAAGGCTATATCCGTATGGCTCTTGTTGCTGAAACGGCCGAGTGCTTAGAGGCTGCTCAGCGAATTGTGGAATTTGTTGGGTCTTTCAAAGGCTAAAATCCATATTCAAATACCGGACGCAAAAGTCACAGAAGTTGCGCAAAAGACGCAAAAAAGATAACGCAAAAATGGATCGAAATAAATTCAAGAGTTTCTAATTTGATTCATTGAGTTTTTGATTCATTCGTTGTTTGATTTTTTTCTTTTTTGCGTCTTTTGCGCAACTTCTGCGCCCTTTGCGTCCGGTATTAAGAATTCTTTCCTTGCCAACAAAACCAAATCATGACCCAACAACTTCAATCCATCATCGACACCGCCTGGGACAACCGCGCCAATCTCTCCCCAGCTGAAGCCCCCGCCGAAATCCGTGAAGCCGTGGAACATGTCATCAGCCAGCTCAACAAAGGCCAGCTCCGCGTCGCCACCCGTGAATCGGTGGGTAAATGGACGGTGCATCAGTGGATCAAGAAAGCCGTGTTGCTCTCGTTCCGCTTGAACGACAAC
>JANMDE010000117.1:0-5150 GCA_031376105.1 Variovorax sp.
CAAATGTCTTTAGGAGACGGCCATCGAACATCCTGCACTAAAAATCATCAAAGACGAGCACTCTTCCTTGTCTGCCATGCTGCGCTCCATGCGAATGATGATGGATCGAGGGCCGAAGGATCAGCCGGAGAAGTTCTTCGATGTCTTGCGAGCAATGCTGTTTTACATCGATGAATTTCCGGAGAAGCAGCATCATCCCAAAGAATCCAAGCTGTTCTTCCCGATGGTGGCGCGAGCCCATCCTGAAATCAAAGAAACCATTGATCGTTTGGAACACGATCATGAACATGGTGAGAAATCAGTTCGAGACCTGATGCACCATTTGCTAGCGTGGGAATTGTTGGGCGAGTCTCGGCGTCAGGCGTTTCAAACGGCCTGTGCCAAGTACATTGATTTCTATCTTGAGCACATGCGCTTGGAAGAAACCGTCGTACTGCCTGCGGCTCAAACAGCTTTGTCCGCAGAAGAATGGGCAAAGGTAGATGCCGCCTTCAGCGCCAACAGCGATCCTCTCAACCGCAGCAATGTCTCCGAGCCTCAATACGCGCGGCTGTTTACCCGGATCGTGATGCACGCACCCGCGCCGATTGGCCTCGGGCATGAGTAAACTGCCGTATGAACTGGCTACGTAAACTCAAAGGTACCAAGCGATATAACTCAGGCTTGGAATGGTGGCTTTGGCAAAGGCTGCCCGTCATCGCGCTAGTCGCCACCCTGCTCCCGCTTGCGATACTTGGCTTGATGCATGTGCTGTACGACGGAGCCAGCAGCGATCAAACCGCGCGCATGCTGCAAATGGCGAGCTTTACATGCTGGGGCGTACTCGTGTTCAATTAGACGATGATTCTTACAGTAGGTATCGGCTGTGTGGTCGTGATGATCATGAAAGGCCCCAGCTATGTGGCCGACGGCTACTGGGTTTCGCACAGCGATCGACCCCGCCAACAGATGGAGTCAAACGCTGAGGCGAAAGCCCGCCGTACAGTCAATACGGATCAGAACTGAGCTTGCAGGCCCACTTTCAAGCTGCGCCCTGGTAGCGGCGCTTTGCCCGCCGCGCTGGTCGTCAAGATTGACGTGGCGCTATAGGCGAGCTTGTTACTGGCGTTATCCAAGCGAGCGAACCAGAGCAGATCTGCGTCTTTGGCTTTCATCTTGTAAGTGGTAGCCAGATTCCACAAGGTGTAGGCTTGCGCGCTGCCATCTCTGGCTTTTGCGTTCTGATCAAAACCGATGCGTGCACCCCATGCACCTAGTGTCCAAGCCAGCGTTGCGCCTACGCGCAGCGGGCTGATGCGCGGCAGCGCTGCGCCACTGGCGGTGTTGGTGGCGCGGGTGCTGTCTAAGCGCCATTGCAGATCAAGCTTGCTCGCTGCATCCATCAAACGCCAATTGCCGGAGATTTCAAAGCCGGTGAAGCGGGCTCTCACTTGGCTGTAGGCGTATTCGGGGAAGATGTCTTCTCCTGTAGCAACAGAAGTTCCATTACCGTCGTCGACAGGGTTGAGTTCACCATCTGCGCCGCGTGTGTTGCCAGTGGTGTTGAGCAAGATGTAGTTTTTGAAGCGGCTGTTGAACACATTGATCTGCGCAAAATGCGCCCCACTCTTCCAGCGCGCGCCAATATCAAAGCTGGTAGATTTTTCTTGTCTTAAATTCGCATCGCCCACTTCGTAAGCTGCTGTGGCAATGTGCGGGCCGTCGGCAAACAGCTCATAGTCTTTCGGAGCGCGCTGCGTGGCGGCGAAATTGCTGGTGAGCTGCCAAGCAGGGTTGACGTTAAACAACGCGCCTGCTGCGTAGCTCGATGGTTTGAAATTGCGCTGGCCAGGCGTGAAGCGCGCCACGATGGGGTTACCCAGCGATTGCACCTTCACATCTTCCATACGCCCGCCAAAGCTGAGCTTGCCCCAGCCAAATGCTGCTTCTTCAAAGATGAAGAGCGCTTGTTGAGAGGTTTTGCTGTAGGGTGCAAAGGCTTCCGCGCCGTCGGCGGAGAAGCGGTTGTCATCGAGCTGCAAACCAAACACGCCTTGAAGATTGCCTAGCTTTGCATGCTTGGCTTGCAAGCGCACATCATGGCCTTTGTTGCTAAACACAGTGCCGGCCGTTGCGCCTTCAAATTCGGTATGGGTGTAGCGCGTCTGACTCATCTGCACTTGCAGGCTCTCAATCGCGCCTTTGAATTTAAATTCGCTATCCAGTGCCGTGCGGGTTGATTTCATGTCAATCGTCACTTCGTCTTCAGCGACCGTGCCATATTGCGTGTTGAAGCTGCTCACAGACAGGCCAATGCGGCCAGCATCGAAAAACAAACTGCCACCCACTGCGCCGCTTTTTGCATCAGCCGCTGAATTACAGATTTTTTTGGCGGATGCAGGTGACGCCGGATTCGTGCAGGCAAGCTGAATCGGCGCAGCCACATCGCCGCTGCTTCGAGCTGACACATCGGCATGCAGGGCGAATTTATCGTTGCCTGTCTCGATCATGAATGCACCATTTTTGCCGCTGTTACCACTCGACAAACCAAAATCCACCTTGCCCGTCATGCCAGCCAAGCGCTCTTTAGGAATGCGGTTGTCGATCACGTTCACCACGCCGCCCACTGCCGAGCCGCCATAGAGCAAAGCGCCCGGGCCGCGCAATACCTCAATGCGCTCCACGGCGATTGGATCCATTGCGACCGCATGGTCATAACTCAAGCCAGAGGCATCTAGCGTGGCGCCCGAATTGTTCAAAATACGGATGCGATCCCCGTCCAGCCCGCGAATGATCGGGCGGCTGGCATTCGGCCCAAAGTAACTGCTGCTCACGCCCGGCGTGCCGCTGAGCAATTCGCCCAAGGTGGATTGCTGGCGCAGCAGCAAGCTTGTGCCGCTCAAGGCTTGCGCAGGAGCGACGATGTCGCTAGCGCCCAGAGGATTGGCGGTGACGATGACAGGCTGCAAAGTGGGCTCGGCGGGAGTGAAGGGCGGAGTAACGGAGGTTTGTGCGAAGGCGGCGCTGCAAGCCACGGCCGTAGCAGCGGCGATAGCGCCGCGCAAGAAGGTGGGGTTCATAAAGTTCTCTCAAAATCAAAAAAAGCAATGCGCAGCGAGCGCACAAAATGCACTCACTGCAAAAAAAAGCGAGGGAGAGAGAACTACAGAGGCGGGGCGCGCGCCTGCGCTTGCGCTGCGCGCAGGGCGGCTAACTGCGCCTGCGAAAACGCTATTAAAAACAGAGCGCCTGGGGCAATAAATACGCCGGCGACCGTGCTATTGAATGCATCAGATTTAAGATTAGCATCCAGCAAACGGCATGCTTCATCGCCTTCTTCGTGTCCCGCAAACAGCGATGCCAACCAGCCATGAGAAGCGCATTCTTCGCCATGGGCTTCATCGTGAGTGTGCTCATGTGCCTGCGCCACAGCCGCATGCTCGTGACCCATGATGCGTAAATCCAAATGCACTGCCCGATGCGCCATGCCCAGCGCCTGCGCGAGCACGAAGCTCAGCGCGAAGCACCAAAGCATGCTGCGTTGAAAGCGGGTAATGCGGTTCATGGTGGTTTAAAGCGCGTTACTTCACGGCCACGGCATCCGTGATGCGGTAATACAAACCATACGGATCGTCAATGAGAACCAGAAATTTACCCTCTACCGTCACCGGTTCCAGCGAATACTTCACCGGCGTTTTCGTGCGCACCTCCACCATACTCTCAGGCCCGCCGGGCAGGCAGAAGCTACATGTGAGCGGCACGCTGGTGAGCAAAAAATGGCGCTGACGCTCGCCGGGCTCAAGCGGCATCATGAAGCCTTGGAGCTTTTGCGTTTTTTGATGCAATGAGAGCTGCTGCACCCCAAACACCGGCAGAAGTTTGTTTTTCTCGGTCTTGGTGGTCACGGCGGTGAGCAAACTCCAGGCAATCACATCGTCCCGCTTGGGCAAAGGTGCAATCGGGCTGTCAGGGCTATGAACGCCTGCGCCCTGACCTTGCGGCACACCCAGCGCGCTGCTGCTCGCTGCCGCTTTGCCCGAACCTGCCCCCGGCGCGATGGGAGAAGACAGCTGCGGCACGCTCTGCTGCGCCACGGCAGCGAATGCTGCGCCCGCTAGCAGGCAAGTGAAGAGGGTTTTAGTGTTCATGACGCATGCCGCAGTTTTTACCGATCCCTAAGCCTTTGCAGGCGGCTTGCAGCTCTTTTTCGCAAACTTCATGCTTTTTGCCCGATTCCAAGCATTTCGCCGCACCTTCGTGCGCAGCGGCCATGGCCTTGTGGCGCTGAATGTCTTTCTTCGTTTCAGCATCGGTATGGCCTTGCGCTCCCACTGAAGTTGCTACAAATATAGTAGCAAACAATGCAGATAATATAAGGACAAAAGCCCGGTTTTTCTTTAAATTCATCGTCATTTACCTCGATTGCAATTGTTTCAAAACATCCAGGCGATACGCTTGGCGCAGCGGCCAAGCCACCGCCAACAAGGCTAACAGCCAGACTCCCGCGAGCAGCACGAGTTCCTCTGGCAACCAGATCGCCCCGCTCACCACCAACGAGCGCTCTTGCGCTAATAAATAGCCTATCAGACTTGTCAAGCCATGTCCCAAGAGGATGCCCATCGCCCATCCAGCGCACGCCAAGAGCAGCGTTTCAAAAAGTAACAACCCCGCCACTTTGCCGGGCGAAGCGCCCAGCATGCGCAGCATCGCCAGATCACCGCGCCGCTCCCGCAAAGCCTGCGTGAGCGACATCCACAGGCTGAGCGCCGCCACCACCAGCAGCACCGCAGCAAACGCCTGCAACACCTGCGTGCCCACGCCCAGCATGCGAAACAGCCGCGTGATCTCCAGCGCGGGCGCAGCCGCTTGCATCTCGGTGGTGCTGTTCACAAAACGCGGAAAACTCACCGCCGCCAACGGGCTTGCATATTGAATCAGCGCGAAGGTGATTTCACGCTCCTCTTGCAACGCTTTTCTGTCCTCTTCATCCAGCGCGATTTCTTTTTCATGCACCTGCCACACGCTCTCGGAGCTGGTCAGGATCAGGCGATCCAACACACAGCCGCAGCGCTGCAAATGCCCCGTGATTTGGTATTTGGCTTTGTCATGCAACTCGCCACCGCCCGCCAAGCCATGCGATCCCGCAAACACCGCGTTGATCGGCAGTTTGG
>JANMDE010000126.1:0-4064 GCA_031376105.1 Variovorax sp.
GAAAAAGGCGCCACTGGTTTCGCAACGGCGCCTTTCAAAAGGTTGAAATTATTTCACGAAAACGAGCATTTTGTGTTTTCGGCCGCTAAAACCGCCGAATTCGACCAAGCGCTCATACGTTCCAATGACGTTGCCATCAATGTCGCGTACTTGTCCGTGCTGGGTCCAGGCCACCGTCTTTCCGTTGACGACCGCGCCACGAGGAACCTTGTTACCTTTCCAGGTAAGAAGGAACATTCCGGTGGCTTGTTCGGCTTCTTTGCGAAGAAGCATGGTCGTCATGCTTTGGAGGTACGATTGCTCGATGTTTCGTGCGCCCAGCCTTGCTTTTGGTATGCGGGCGCTACCGTGATATTGAGCAAATGCACCTCATCCACGCTGGGCATCACGATGAAATAACCGATCAATTGGCCTTGATGGTTACGCAGCGTTTGGCAGTAATGCCCATTCACGATGCTGTCTTGAATATTGCCTTCGCTCCAAGGCCACAAGTACGCGGCGCGCTCCGCCAGCATCACATCGGCCAGCGCATCAGCGCGCATCGGCTCAAAGCTGGCCTCTAGCGGAAGCAGGCTGGCATAGCTCGAAGGAAAGAGGGAAGGCTGGGCGCTCATGATGGGGCTGAATCACGCATTGTGAGCCTCGCGCTCGGCGGTGGTCAAGGCGACTTTGTCGCGAATGTAGAGGGGCAGCGCCTCTTGTGCGTCTACCAAGCCGCCAGCGGCGATCAAACCGGGGGCGAGGCGCAGCAGAGAGGCGGCTGTGGGCAGGCACGCGATGTAAGGCAGCGCGCGGATGGCATCAGGCAACTGCGCGTCCAGCGTGGGGCGAATATTGCCAGCGAGCAGGGTGGGCTGTTGACTGGCATCATCCAGCAGATCTTCTGGCTTTTTGAGTAGTTCGCCCTTATAAATACTCATTGGTTTGCTATTAAATTCATAGTGATTCACATACACTTCGCCCATGCGCGCATCCAGCGCAGCGAGAATGCGCGAGGCATCTAAGCCCTGCGCCTGCGCTAAAAAATGCGCTTCCTCTGCTAAAGCCAGCAGCGTATCCACTGGCAACACCTTCAGATTTGCGCCAAACGCCAGCCCCTGCACCACCGAGCATGCCGTGCGTAGCCCGGTAAACGATCCCGGGCCTCGGCCAAAAACTATTGCATCCAGCTGCGCATAGGTCAAGCCCGCTTGCCGCAGCAGCGCTTCTATCGCGGGGATCAAGGTGGCAGACGCTTGCGCCCCGCCCGCACCCGTATGCAGGAAGATAGCCTCGCCGTTTTGCACAGCCAGGCTCATCGTTTCGGTGGAGGTGTCGAGCGCGAGCAGCTTCATGGCTTGACGCCAGCCAGGGAGGCGGGTGAGGCGGCACGCACACCCACCACAATGCCCAATGTCACCAAGCACAGGCCCATGATGAGGTTGATGCCGAGCGGTTCACCCAGAAAGATCACCGCGCCCAAAGCCGAGAGCCCTGGCACGATGGCTGTGAGCATGGTGCTGCGCACCGGGCCAAAATAGCGAATCATCTGCGTGAACGCAATGCCCGAAATCACCACCGAGCCCATGCCTTGCCAAAAGGTTTGAAAGAGAATTTCCCACAGAGGAGCAGCTGCCAGCTTGCTCACCAACACGCCGCTGCCCACCAGCAGTGCATACAGCGGGATGTAGGCCAACACACAAAACACAATCACTGCAATCGTCGTGGGCACAGCATCCAGCTTGTGCTTCCGGCACATCACCGTATAAAACGCCCAGCAGCTTGATGCACAGACGAAGAGCAAATCACCTTTCCACACCTGCCCACCCGCGCTCGAATCCGCGTAAGCCTTGAGCAGCGAAGCCCCGCCCACCAGCAACCCGCCGCACAAAATCAGCAGCAGCCCCAGTTTGCGTGGCTTGGATAAAACCTCGCCGAGCAAGAGCACAGACAGCAGCGCAGTCGTGAGTGGCAGCAGCCCCGGCATGAGCACTGAGCCATGCGCAGCCGGTGCAAAGGTAAACGCGCTGTAAGCCAACACCGCATAGCCGACGCCGCCAAACAGGCCGAGCACGACAGTGAGCTTGAGAGGCAGTGGAGAAATCCAAAGCGAGCTTAACTTTGTCATTTCGGCGGCAGGATTTTCCAAGCGCATCTTGCGCACCATGAAAAACCCCCAAGGTAGCAGCAAAAGAGACGCGCCCGCAATGCGGCACAACACAATGTCCAGCGGCGTGAGGGACTTCAGCGCCATAAAACGCGCCACCACGATAAACATCGTCCAAACCGCAATCGTGGTCACAGCAGCGGCAATACCGACAGTTTTCGGCGAAAGCCGTTTGAAAAATTCCATACCCCGATTATCGGGGCTAGCCGACTTGGCGGTTTCGATGCCTTATTTGAATGGATTGGCCAACGCAAACCATAACCCAATCCCGGTGGCGATGATGAAAGCGCCATCGAGCACACCCACCAGCAGAAACACTTTGTTTTGCAGCGGCTCCATCATCTCGGGTTGGCAGCTGGCTGCTTCCAAGTATTTCGAGCCCATGATGCCGATACCAAGGCATGAGCCAATCGCGCCCATGCCGATCATGTGGCCAACGGCGAGGGGGAGGAGGTTGATGTCCATGGTGTTTCCTTTTTGATGACGTGAATCAGGCTTTGCGTTTTGTGGTGATGAAATACAGCAGCGGGCCAAACGAGCCGCAGGTGATCGACTAAATCGCCCAAGGCCAGAAGTGGCGGCCTGTGGCTCTTGCATCGCGGTGCATGAAGACTAAGAGCAGGCAAATGGTGATAACCAAATCAGCAAAAATTTGCCAGCTTGCAGGATCGCGTGTGTAAAAAAGCAACCATTGAATCAGGCCGCCGTAATGCATGAGGGTGTAAACACTCAGTGCGCTAAAGGCAATGAGCACGGCAATGAGAAGAGCTTTGTTCATGAGATTTCCTTTTAAAGTGATGCCAGTGTGCGCGGCGCTTTGAATGAGCGCAATTACTTGTCAGGTAATTGCAGCTATGAAAAGCTGTGATTCAATGCCCAAATGGACACATCAGCCACCCCCACGCTTCGAGACACTTTGCAAACCGCACGCAAATCGCGCCGCTTGAGTCAATTGGAATTGGCACTGCGCATGGGTGTGAGCCAGCGGCATGTGAGTTTTGTGGAGAGCGGCCGCGCTCAGCCCAGCCGCGAACTGTTGCTCGCTTGGCTGCAAGAGCTGCAAGCGCCGCTGGCGCTGCGCAATGTGGCTTTGCAACAAGCCGGCTTTGCGCCAGTGTATCGCGGCGGCGAGCTGAGCGATGCCGTGCTTGCACCTGTGCGCGAAGCGCTCAGCCGCTTGCTAGAGGCGCACGACCCGATGCCCGCCATGGTGATGGATGCTGCGTGGAATGTGCTGCAAATGAACCGTGGCGCGCAATGGATGGCCGCTACTCTGATGCCTTGGACAGCACAGCTCCCGCAAGGCGCGCCCATCAATTTGCTCGATGCCATGCTGCACCCCGAAGGCATGACCAATCAGATGACCAACCTAGAAGAAGTCGCCCCGGCCATCCTCGCTCACCTTCGAGACGACGCCAGCGTCATGCCAGAAATCTCCCCGCGTGTCGAGTTGCTGGCTGCGCAGTTTCAACAGCGCATAGGCAAAAAAACTTTGGCGCAATGGCCAAGGCAGATGGCTCCGGTGCTCACCACACGTTTTGCTACAGAGCATGGCGAGCTGGCTTTCTTCAGCATGTTTTCGACGTTTGGCACGCCGCAAGACATCACGCTAGCTTCCCTGCGCGTGGAGCATGTGTTTGCTGCGGATGAGGTGACGCGAAGGGCGGTGATAGCGAATGTTTGTTGACCTATTGATGCGGCAATAAAGGGTTGAACTCCCACGTCTTTATGCGCTGCTTGGGGGTCGCCCGTGTGATGCGGCTTTGCGTCTGGGTGCATGTCGTCCGGCGGGCTGCCCCTAAGCAGCAGGCGGCATGCAGGGAATCCACCCTTTATGCCACATTAACACATCAATTGCTGCTCCAACTTGTGCAGCACTTCGTAGCAAGGCAACACTTGCGCGACTGATGCCTCGGGC
>JANMDE010000147.1:0-1899 GCA_031376105.1 Variovorax sp.
CTTCTTGGGTGATGTCTCTGTTAGTAAGCGTAACAGGAAAAGTCTTGCGCGAGCAAATAAATGCGGCTTCGCCAATGATGGAGTCACCCAAGATGGGCCTCGGAAAACCCGAGCTTAAAAACACAATCAATCGATGCATAACTTATTGGATACAATATACTATTGTGAATTAATAACTTGCTCACTTTAAAAAAACGGCCCTCTGAAAGGACTCTATCGATGGCTAGCATTCAATGGGAAGGCGTTTTCCCCGCAGTGACAACCAAGCTCAATAGCGATTTTTCATTGAATCTGGACGCTATCAGAGCGGGCATCGACCGCTTGATTGGCAACGGCGTGAGCGGTGTGGTGATGATGGGCATGGTGGGCGAAAACGCGCAACTCTCACCCGAAGAAAAAATCAGCGTGCTGCGCGCCGCAAAAGATGCCGTCAAAGGCCGCATCCCGATCATTTCTGGCTTGGCCGAGACCACCACCGAGCGCGCTGTGGCCTATGCACAGGAAGCGCAGGCTATCGGCATTGACGGCTTGATGGTGTTCCCGGGGCTGACCTACAAATCCGACACCACGGAGACGGTGGTGTTTTACAAAACCATCGCGCGCGCCAGCAGCCTGGACATCATGCTTTACAACAACCCCCGGGGTTACGGCGTGGATCTCACGCCCGACGTGGTCGATCACCTGATGTCAGAAAAGACGATTGTTGCCATCAAGGAAGAGTCGTATGACACCACCCGCGTGACGGATTTGATCAGCCGGTTTGGAGATCGCTTGGCGGTCGTTTGCGGTGTGGATGACTTGATCTTAGAAAGCGCTGCTTTGGGCGTGAAAGCCTGGGTGTCGGGAATGGCCAATGCTTTGCCAAAAGAATCGGTTGAATTGCTGAACTTGGCGGTGGCTGGCGATTTGGTCAAAGCGCGCCCACTCTATCGCGCGCTACTGCCCTTGTTTCATCTCGACACCGTGGTTAAGTTGGTGCAACACATCAAGTTGGCAGAACACATCATCTCGGGAAGCGCAGAAACCGTGAAACCGCCCCGCCTGAACCTGGCAGGGCAAGAGCGTCAACGTACGATCGCCATCACACAAAAAACGCTGGCTGATTTGAAAGCACTCAGTCTCTAATCGATGCCCCCAAGCCTGCACAGCGTTCTTGCGGCGCATGGTAGATTCACAAAAAAATGGAGCGCGCTTTGAAGCACACTTTCTTTTGTATCGATGGTCATACCTGCGGCAACCCGGTCCGGTTGGTTTGCGGCGGTGCGCCTGCGCTTGAAGGCCGCAATATGCTGGAGCGCCGCGCCTATTTTGAAAAGCACTTTGATTGGGTGCGCACGGCTTTGATGTATGAGCCGCGTGGGCATGATGTCATGTCAGGAACGATTCTGTATCCGCCCACACTGCCTGACTGTGACGCTGCGATTCTATTTATTGAGGTCAGTGGCTGCTTGGCCATGTGTGGCCATGGCACCATTGGCACCGTGACTTTCATCATTGAAAACGGCTTGGTCACACCGCGCGAGCCGGGTGTGCTCCGATTTGATACGCCAGCAGGTTTGGTCACTGCGCACTACACCATGCAAGGCGAGCATGTTGAGTCTGTCAAGCTGACCAATGTGGCTTCTTTTTTGCATTCCCGTGACTTGAGCGTTGAGGTGGATGGCTTGGGTGAGATTCGGTTTGATGTGGCCTATGGCGGGAATTTCTATGCCATCGTTGAAAAGCAAGCCAACTTTTCAGACATGGATGTTTTTAAGCCCGCTGATATTCAGCGCTACAGCCCCATCCTGCGCCAGCGTGCCAACGAAAAATACAGCTTCGTGCACCCTGAAAAACCTGAAATTCATGGCTTGTCTCATGTGATGTGGACAGGCAAAGCCAAAATGCCTAGCGCGCATG
>JANMDE010000178.1:0-3859 GCA_031376105.1 Variovorax sp.
GTTGTCGGAGAGCTGCTTGCGGTAGCGCTGGATTGAAAGCCGAGCACTTTCGCAGTCATGCCCAAGCGCAATGCTCCGCTGCCAGTTACATCCCCATCGCTTCGCACTTGCGCTGCCCCATCATCAAAACGAATACCATTGACCACGACGCTTCCAAAACCCGAAATCGGCCCTGAGGCTGTGATACCTGTGCCGCCTGTGCCAGGGAGCGAAGCCGAGGTCGTATCTCCACCACCGCAACTGCTTAGTGCAGACAGCACAATTAGACAAACGGCATGTCGAACGCAAGCGAAAATTTGCAGAAAGTCAAATTTGACTGAAAAACTCATGGCTTGACCTTCGGTTTAGGTTTGGGTTTGGGTTCGGGCTTTTGAAGTGAAGCTTTGTTATTTGCTTCATCCTGCATCTGCACGGAATGAAAATACACTCCAAAGCGAATACGGTGCTGCGCACCTGTTTTTTTGCTGCTGCGAAGCTCTGCCGCAGTGGCTTTTTGTAAGAACTGCTGGAGTATCCGCGTCCACAGCAGGCGGGCTGTTTGTTCTAGCTCTGCGGCATCTTCAGCAGACAAGGCTTGCGAAAAAGCACTCTGCTCCAACATGGCGGGGCCCTTGCGATCCGGCTGCAAATTATGGACAGCGGTGGCCAAATGGTCGCTGACGTTAGCAGCTAAAAAATGAAAATTCTCGCTCAACCCATCCTGGGGTACAAAGGCATCGCTTTGCAATTGGACGTGGGTGTCACTGGCGTTGAGTACGATGCCAAGTCGCAATAGCTCGTCCAGCACAGCGCGGGCACCCACATCACGGCTCACTTCGGCCACTAAACCGCTGAAATCAGGTTCGCCCGAAGTGGCGTAGCGCGGGGTACGTGCCAATACACGCGCGGTGTTGCGGCTGTTCAGGTAGGCAGGCTCACTGATCCAGCGTGCAACCACTTGAGCGCCGATGGACATCAAAGGCGCATAACTCTCTAGCGCCGTCTGGGGTGCGGGGGTTTCGCGCAAGCGGCGCACATCTTTTCGGTGTACACCCGTAAGAATGGCAATGCGGCTGTCGGTCATTTCGCGATCAGACTCTTGCTGATTCAGCGCCGCCTCCACCATCGCTTTTTTCAGCATTTCAGTGATACTGCCGAGCTGCAAGCTATGCCCAATCATGAGCTGAGCCAATGGCTGCAAAAGTTGCTCGACCGCTGTGGCGGCGTGCCCCGTGCCGAAGGCATCAACCGCCATGGCTTTACCGCGTAATTCCGCTTTGGCTTTGCGTTGAGGGGAGGATGCAGAGGGCGTACGCACAGGCAGATTTAAGGTGGATTGATAAATAGATTGTATTTTGTACGCTGCCCTGCGGTCAGGATTCGGTCTATCACCCGCTTATTCAGCATCGCCGCACGCGCCCACTGCGTTAGCGGCTCTGCACGCCTAGCATCTCTTGTCGTTGTGCAGTCCGCAGTAGAACTCAAGAGAAATATCGACTACTTGCCCTTTAACTATATACATAGTTTGCTATTTATTTAATAGCATTCCAACGAAGTGCTAAACCTATGAGCTTGACATTCTTTCAGCCATCAGACCCACTCAAGCGCTGCGCAAGCTGCATTTTCAAATCAAGGCAACATGAATCGAGCAAGCAAGCGCCAGTAAGCCACTGGAAAGACGCGCTCCAACAGCGAGGCGACTTTTGCATCGAACCCTACCAAAACGCGAGCACGCTCTTGTTCGATCGCTTGAATCATGATGCTGGCCGCTTTATCGGGCGGCATACGTAACATTTTTTGCGCCAACTTTTGGTGTTGTTCTATTTCTTGCACTGACACGCCTGCGGGAACTTTGGCATTGCGCGCAATTTCTGTGGCTACTCCGCCCGGATGCACCACAGTCACGCCAACGGTGCTGCCTAGCAATTCATGCCTCAGCGCATTAGAAAAGCCGCGCACGGCAAATTTGCTTGCGCAGTAGGCGGTTTGCCCCGCTGGCGCGATCAGGCCAAACAAGCTAGAAATATTGACAATCCGCGCGTGGTCGCTGGCATGCAATAGCGGCAAAAAGGCGCGCGTCATCCGCACCAAGCCATGAAAATTGATCTCCATCAGTTGATCAAAATCTGCCTCACTGGCTTGCTCAAATGTGCCGCCGATGGCCACACCCGCGTTGTTAATCAGAAGATCCACCTTGCCGTGCGCCGCTATCACCGCCGCTGGAAGCGATGCCACTTGCTCTTTGCTGGCCACATCCAGCAGATGCTGGCTAATGCGAACGCCTCTATCGGCCAACCTACTTGCGGTTTCTTGCAAGCTCTCTGGCCTCACATCCGCCAGCGCCATATGGCAGCCGCGCTGCGCCAAGCCCAGAGCCAAAGCGCGGCCAATGCCACTGCCCGCCCCCGTGATCACAGCCACACGATTTTTGAGTTGCATCGATCTGCCTTTTTAACGAAATTGAAGTACGCCATCGTCAATTCGGCCATAGCGAATCGTGATGAGATCAGCCAAATAATTTTGATGTACTTGCCAAGGCTTGCGATCACCTTGCTTGGGTAGCGCGGCTTGCGAACGCGCCACATAACCCGATGTCAAGCCCATGAAGGGAGATGTTTTCAGAGATGCATCGTGTTCAGCCCAAGCTTTTTTGTAGCCATGTTTTTGCATATGAATGAGCAAGCGGCAAACATAGCCTGCGATCAGATCGGCCCTGAGCGTCCAAGAGGCATTGGTGTAGCCAAAAGCCAGAGCAGCGTTGGGCAAACCAGAGAGCATCATGCCTTTGTAGGCAATGGATTGGCCGGGCACAAAAGCTTTGCCGTCCACAGAAAAATCAATATCGCCCAGCACATTCAATTGCAACCCCGTGGCGCAAACAATCACGTCCGCTGCCAACTCTTGCCCACTTTTGAGCAAGATACCCTGTGGCGTTATGCGCTCGATCGTGTCTGTGACGACTGAGGCTTTACCGTTGCGAATTTGCGTGAACAAGTCGCCATCTGGCACGGCACAGACGCGCTGATCCCAAGGTCGGTAGCTGGGGCTGAAATGCTTGGCCGTGTCAAACGAAGGTCCGAGCGCCTTGGCAGCCAGCATCATCAAATAACGCTTGACCATAGCAGGCGAGCGTTGAGACAAGCTATAAAAATACATGCCGAGCAACACATTTTTCCAGCGCGTGAGCGCATAAGCCCAGCGGCTAGGCAGCAATTTGGCAAGCCCATTGGCCAGCATGTCTTCCGAAGGCCGCGCGATCACATAGCTTGGCGAACGCTGCAGCATGGTGACATGCGCCGCCGTTTTAGCCATCTCAGGCACCAAAGTCACGGCGGTGGCACCGCTGCCAATCACCACGATGTTTTTTCCAGCGTAGTCAAGGTCTTTGGGCCAAAATTGCGGATGTATCCAGCGCCCCTCGAAATCCTCTTGTCCTTCAAACGCAGGCTGATACGCTTGGGCATAGCTGTAATAACCACTGCATAGATACAGAAAACGCGCCTGAATCGTCACCGATTCACCAGAGGTTTGCTTTTGAAGCTCGACTTGCCAGCAGGCTTGCGCGCTTGACCAATGGGCCTGCTTCACCTGCAGACCAAAGCGGATTTTTGGCAAGATGCTGCCTTCATTGGCCGTCTCTTGGATATAGCAAAGGATTGATGCACCATCCGCAATGGCTTTGCGCTGCGCCCACGGCTTGAAGCTGTAGCCCAAGGTATGCATGTCTGAATCAGAGCGGACACCGGGATAGCGAAACAAATCCCAGGTTCCCCCGAGCGATTGCCGCGCTTCCACAATCGCCCAGCTCAAATTGGGGCACTGCGCCTGCAAATGCCGCGCGGCGCCAATACCTGATAAGCCTGCGCCTACAATCAAAACA
>JANMDE010000261.1:0-2949 GCA_031376105.1 Variovorax sp.
CCAAAAGCTTCATGCGGGCGATTCAGCCGCAGCAGGGTGATACCAAAGCGATGTGCAATAGCCGGATTGTTCGGTTGCTGCTGCTCGCTGCTTGCCACCAGCTGCAAAGCCTCCTGCAATGCGCCCACTTGCAGGGCATGATCGATTTGTTGTTCGGGGGTGGTGACGACGTAAGACATGAAGCCAAGTGTAATCAACTCTTTGCTTCAAACGATGCCCAGCATGCCCAGAAGTGCGCCGGCACCCAGAATCCAGAGCAAATGCACCTTGGTTTTCCAAGCCAGAAGCAGGCTCACGGCGGTGAAGAGCCAGAGCGGCCATTCGCGAGCGATATCGCTATGGGCGGCGGTCAGCAGCCAAGAGGTAGCGAGCAAAAGCGCTATAGAAATAGGCGCTAATGCCGCTTTACTGGCTCGGGCAGCAGGATGATTTGCGTTGTGATGCAACCAACGCGCGGTGGCGAAAGTGAGCGTGCTGCTGGGGATCATGATGCCGATGAAGGTGGCCAGCAGGCCTGCTGTAGCGGCCATGTAATTGCCGCCCGTTTGTAGACCAATTTGCCAGCCGATCAAGGGGATAAAAAGCACGTTAGGGCCGGGTGCAGCTTGGGCAATGGCGATGCAGCTGCTGAACTCAATGTCGCTCAGCCAGCCGTGCTTTTCGACGACGAAGCGGTGCATATCGGCGGCGGTGGTGATCGCGCCGCCCACAGCCAACAAGGAAAGCAAGATGAAGTGCGTAAAAAGCGCGAGCCAGATCTCCCAAGTCATGACGCTGCTCCTGCGTCAAATCGCTTCAACAGCAGCCAAGCGTAGACCAAAGCGGGCGCACCCAAGCCAATCACGGCATACACCAAGGGCCAGCGCAGCAAGCCCACTGCTATAAAAGTAAGAGCAATCAATCCATAGCAGACAGGGGCTCCCATCTCATTTCTCTTTAAACCGGCAATCATTTTGAGGGACACAGCGCCTATCAAGCCCGCCGCTGCTGCGCCCATGCCGCGCACCGCGCCCGCCACCTGCGGCAGATGCACAAAATGGTTGTAGAGCGTGGCCAAGATCAACACAATAAAGAGCGGCGGCAGCAAAATACCCGCCAGTGCGGCCATTGCGCCGCGCCAGCCGAAATAGCGATTGCCCAAAATGATGCAGAGGTTCACCACATTGCCGCCCGGCAAGATTTGCGAAACCGCCCAATCTTCCGTGAACTCTTTTTGCGTGAGCCAGCCGCGCTTATCGACCATTTCGCGCTGAATGATGGTGAGCACCCCGCCAAAGCCTTGCAGCGCGATGCCGGCGAAGGTCAGGAAGAGCTCAGTTTTGGAATGTGGGCGAGGCGCAGGCGAGCTGCTAGGCTCTGGCGGGCGAGGGCTAGGCTCGCCCTGTTGTTGTGTTTGCATGCTGCTTATTATGCAGCGCGAGCCTTCAATCGCTGTGTGGGGCGCGGTTCAATTCAATGAGCGTGGCGGGCTGTGTTTGCGCGGTTTTCTTGCCGATGAAGCCTCACACGCTGCGTCAAAGATCAAGCTCCCAAGTTTCACTCACCAAGGCCTGTCCGAAGCCTTCATACGCGTTGCTGGCCATCAGCTTAAAGCCGCGTTTGGCATAAATCGCGCGGGCGGCTAGCAAAATAGAATTCGTCCAAAGCACCATGGTTTTGTAGCCTTTGCTGCGTGCAAAAGCCAGCGCCTCATCAGTGAGCTTGGCGCCCAAGCCCATGCCACGCGCCTCGGGCGTGAGGATCAGCATGCGAAGCTGTGCGGTGCTGGCATCTTTTCTGACCACAAAGACGCTGCCAACGCGCTGCCCATTCAGCTCAGCTATCCAACAGCGCTCCCACTGAGGCTGGAAATTCTTCACAAATTCAGCGCAAATGCTCGCCACCAGCGCTTCAAATTCCCAATTCCAACCATATTCCTGCGCATACAAGATGCCATGCTGCTGCACCACCCAACCTAAATCACCAGGCTGCAGTGTGCGCAGCATGATTTGCGTTGCAATGGGCATGTTTGGCATGTTTGGCATGTTTGGCATGTTTGGCATGCTGTGTCGCTGTGATTCAGAGGTGGTTTCTGGGTTGGTCAAGGCCATAGAGAGCTCTCCTTCCCGCAGTGTAGGCCGAAAACTTACAATAGAGGCCTATGACTGCCCGCCCCGCCATCTTCAGCGACGTATCGCTCTTCCCCCGCGATGCCAAGCCGCTTGCGAGTTATCGCAAGTATTGGGCGCAGCGTTTTGGCATCGCCAAGTTTTTGCCCACCACCCGCGCTGAGATGGAGCAGCTCGGGTGGGACAGCTGCGACATCGTCATCGTCGTGGGCGATGCTTATGTTGATCACCCCAGTTTTGGCATGGCCGTGATTGGCCGCATGCTGGAAAATCAAGGCTTTCGTGTCGGCATCATTGCCCAGCCAGATTGGCAAAGCGCCGAACCCTTCAAAGCATTGGGCAAACCCAATTTGTTCTATGGCGTATCGGCTGGCAACATGGACAGCATGATCAACCGCTACACAGCAGATCGCAAAATCCGCTCGGATGATGCCTACACCGCAGGCGGCATGGGCGGTAAGCGCCCAGATCGTGCGGCTTTGGTTTATAGCCAGCGCTGCAAAGAAGCTTATAGCGATGTGCCCATCATCTTAGGCGGTATTGAAGGCTCGCTGCGCCGCATTGCGCATTACGATTATTGGCAAGACAAAGTGCGCCGCAGCATTGTGGTGGATGCCAAATGCGATTTGCTTCTCTACGGCAACGCCGAGCGCGCCATTGTAGAAATTGCCCACCGCTTGGGCGCAAAAGAGCCGATTGAAAACCTCACTGATATTCGCGGCACAGCCTTCGTGCAGCGGCAAAATCCCGAGGGCTGGTTTGAGATTGATTCCACCGACATTGACACCCCCGGCCGCACCGAGCAGCATGTCAACCCCTACATGATGAGCGCGGATTTGGC
>JANMDE010000209.1:0-6064 GCA_031376105.1 Variovorax sp.
GACCTTACGAAAAATTATTTACCAGATGGATCGCGCGGAATCAGCGACAAGAACTCACGGCGCAGATTGGGATCTTTCAAAAATGACCCACGCATCACAGAGTTGATCATGCGCGAATCCATATCTTTCACGCCGCGCCAAGACATGCAGTAATGCGTGGCTTCCATCACGATGGCCATGCCATCAGGCTGGGTCTTTTGCTGAATCAGGTCAGCCAGCTGCACCACAGCCTCTTCTTGAATTTGCGGGCGATTCATGATCCATTCGGCCATGCGCGCATATTTTGAAAGGCCAATCACATTGGTGTGCTCGTTAGGCATCACGCCAATCCATACTTTGCCAATCACCGGGCAAAAGTGATGGCTGCAAGCGCTGCGCACAGTGATCGGGCCGACGATCATCAGCTCGTTCAAATGCTCAGCGTTAGGGAATTCTGTCACTTCGGGCCCGGTTACATACCGACCCTTGAACACTTCGTTCAAATACATCTTGGCCACGCGGCGTGCGGTGTTGCCAGTGTTGTGATCGTTGACGGTGTCAATCACCAAGCTTTCCAGCACGCCTTGCATCTTGATTTCGACTTCATCCAATAGCTTGGCTAGATCGCCCGGCTGGATGAATTCGGCAATGTTGTCGTTGGCATGGAATCGCTTTTTGGCGGCTTTCACGCGCGCGCGGATTTTCACAGACATCGGAACGCCTTCCGCGTTCGGGTCTGCTCCAGTGGATGGGGGTTCTGTTTTCATAAGCATCACGAATTTTAATGCATCTGACTTTTTAGGGTTTTTGGGACTTAAACCTCTTATTTACTGCGCGGAGCGCTATCAATAATATAGCAAATAGCCCTCAATACCTCCTCCCGGTGATGGAGAGCGCCAATCGCATCAAGCCAAAAGCAATACGATCAAGCAGCCGCTGAAGCCAGGGACGATTGGCAAATTCTTGCTGACTGACTACTTTTCCGTCTTCTGCCATGGCTTGAGTCAGGCGCTCGCGCAGATCTCGTGCAAACGGCGGGTCAAGCACAACGACATTGGCTTCGCGAGCCAGTAAGAGGCTCAACGGATCTAGGTTAGAAGAGCCTACAGTCGCCCACGCTTTGGAGCTGTGCGCGTCTATCACAGCCACCTTGGCATGCAGAAAGCTCGCGGCGTATTCATGAATTTCAATCCCTGCGGCGAGCAGCGTAACGTACACAGGCTTGGCGGCGTGGTATTGCATGAAATACTCATAGCGCCCCTGCAGCAGAATTTTCACCTTCACGCCGCGCTGCGCTGCATTGAGCAAGGCTTTGCGCAGCTTGCCGCCAGGCAGGAAGTAGGCGTTGGCGATAATGATTTCTTGCCGCGCTTCTCCAATGGCTTTGAGGTAGGCTTTCTCAATGCGCTGGCGGTTGCGCACGTTGTCTCTGAGCAGCAGCGCGGCTTTCGCGAAATGGGCGCTGGTGTGGATGGGCGCTGCGCTGGGGTGTTGAGGCGACCCGCTGCGTGCTAGCATCTCGCGGGCACTCGCGAAACCTTGCAGAGTGGTTTGCAAAGGGTGTTGGCGAAACTGGCGAAATGCGCTTTGGCGTCGCCAAAGGCTGGTCGCGGCATCCCAGATGCTGTCTACCAACGGGCCTTGCACACGCACTGCAAAATCAAAACGCGGCTTGGGCAGTGCGCCGTGATTCGGATCGTGATAGTCATCCAAAATATTGATACCGCCGCAAAAGCCTAAAGCGCGATCTGTGCCACCATCGACCACGCAAAGCTTGCGATGGAGCCTGCGCCAGCGGCTGGGGATCAAGAGGCCAAGCCGCCCCAGTGGGTTGTAAGTATGCAATTGCACGCCTGCGGTATCAAAGCGCGTTTGCCAGCCTGCGGGCACTTGTTCCGTACCTACGCCATCGATCAGCAGATACACTTTCACGCCACGGGCAGCCGCGCGGATCAAGCTGCTGGCAACTTCTTGGCCACTGGCAGTGAAATCAAAAATATAGGTTTCTAGCCGCACCTCGTAGCGTGCAGCATCCATGGCCTGCGAGAGCGCAGAAAAATACGCGCGACTGCCAGGCAGCAGGGTCAAGTGATGGCCGTCTTGGAATTGCGCCATGCTTAGATTTGCACTTCCACAATCAAAGGCAAATGATCTGACATGTGCGCCCAATGCGCCTCTTGCGGCACGTGGCTGGAAGTGATCTGCGCATGGCGGGCAAACACATGATCAAGTTGGAGCATGGGCAAGCGGGAAGGAAAAGTAGCATGGCCTCGCAGAGCATGCAGCATTTTTGGAGCTTTGGATTTGCTTTTTTGTAAACCATTGCCACCATCTAGTGCTGATTGCGACCAGCGCACTGGCGCGATCGGTGAATTGAAGTCGCCCGCGATGATGAGCACCTCTTGCTTTGGGATGTCGCGCGCAATGTATTGAGACAGTTGTGTCATCTGCCTTTGGCGGCTGGCCGCGATCAAACCCAGATGCACCACGATCACATGCACATCTTTGGCAGCGATGTGCAGCGTCGCATGCAGCAAGCCGCGCTGCTCAAAGCGGTGGTCGCTCATATCTTCGTGCGCATGGCTCACCACCGGAAAGCGCGACAGCAGCGCATTGCCATGCTCGCCGTGCTTGGTAAAAGCGTTTGTACGGTAAACGGCCTGATAGCCGCTCGGCGCTAAAAAATCAGCTTGCGGCAGCTCAGGCCACTGCTTGAAATGCGCCGCCTCTTTGTGGTTGATGCGACGCACCTCTTGCAGGCAAATCACGTCGGCGTTGAGCCCCGCCACGGCCGCCTGCATGTTGTGAATCTCCAGCCGCTTGCGCAGTCCCATGCCGCGCACGCCCTTGTGGATGTTCCAGGTGACGATGCGTAAACTTGAATGCCCAGATGTTGCCATCTGGGCATTGTAGGCACGCATCGTGATGGTTTTACTGTCCCTGGCCTAAAGCGAAGCCGCGCTCGCCATCAAAGGTGCAGAGATTTTCGGTTTTGATCACGTCAAGCCCGGCTTCGGTGAGCACGGAGAGCAAGCTGACAATGTCGCGCTGAGAAATCGTGCCCTCAGTGCTGGTGGCAACGAAGCGGCAGCGCCAGTGATCGGTGCAGAAAGTCTCTGCAAAGCCGCCCGGCCAGACCTTCACGCCGCGATTGGTGACCATTTGCAGTTTGACCGCGGTGATGGCTTGGGCGGGTAACTGCAAGGCGGCGGCTAGTTCATCAGGGCTGGCAGGGCGAGCATGCAAGAAAATATCGACGCCGACCAAGGCTTTCTTCGCAGGTTCAGCGCGGGTGTAGTGCGGTGTGGCAGCGGCAAGCTTGTCAGACTGAGCAGGCGCGCTGGCCACATAGTTCACAGCTTTGAATTGCTTGGGTATCTGCCCGAGCCGAGCGATCACCTCATCGGCGAATGCCGCTGTGCCCAAAGTCTTGAGCTGCTTGCCATGTGCTAAATCGGCGGTTTGGATGCCCGCTTCCAGCGTGGCAAGCCATGCGTTGTGAACCTTGCTGGCCACCGCATGCTGGCCAATATGCACGAGCATCATCACTGCACCCAGCAACAGGCCACTCGGATTAGCCAAATCTTTGCCCGCAATATCGGGGGCGCTGCCGTGAATCGCTTCAAACATGGCCACGTGCTCTCCGATATTCGCGCTGCCAGCCAAGCCCACGCTGCCGGTCATCTCGGCGGCAATGTCGGAGATGATGTCGCCATACAGATTCGGTGTGACGATCACATCAAAGATTTCAGGCCGCGTGGCTAAGCGCGCTGCGCCAATGTCGATGATGTAACGCTCGCGCTGAATCTCGGGGTATTTCGCGCCGATCTCTTCAAAGACTTGGTAAAACAACCCATCTGTCATCTTCATGATGTTGTCTTTGACCATACAAGTGACTTTTTTGCGGCCGTTATTTTTGGCGTATTCAAAAGCATAGCGCACGATTTTTTCGCAGCCAGGGCGCGTGATGAGTTTCAAACATTGGAAGACTTCATCGGTTTGCCGATGCTCAATGCCCGCATACAAATCTTCTTCGTTTTCGCGCACGATCACTACGTCCATTTTAGGATGCAGCGTGTCTACAAACGGTGCGTAGCTCACGCAAGGGCGCACGTTGGCATACAGACCGAGTGTTTTGCGCACCGTCACATTCAGGCTTTTGTAGCCGCCGCCGGAAGGTGTGGTGATCGGCGCCTTCAAAAACACTTTAGTGCGGCGCAGGCTTTCCCAAGCGCTGTCTTCGATGCCAGCGCTGTTGCCACCCAGATAGACTTTCTCGCCAATGTCCACGACTTCGGGAGCGATGTTTGCACCAGCTGCGGTCAAGATGCGCAGCGTAGCCTGCATGATTTCAGGGCCAATGCCATCGCCATGCGCGATGGTGATTGGAGTGGCCAAACCGGCGGGATGGGAAGGCTTGAGCAGGGCGTGGGATTCAAAATTCATGGCTGTCTTTCTGTAAATGTCCTGCCAACGCAGCAGGAATGACCGAACTGTAGAGAATCCTATGCATTAAGAAAAATACTTTGTTTTCATGAAAAGCATAGAATAAAAGCTATGAACCGCCATTTGCAGCGCCTTCTTCGAACATCGCCCCAGCAGCTTCGCGCTTTTGAGGCCACAGCGCGCCTGTTATCCGTCACGCGCGCAGCGCATGAGTTGCACGTCTCGCAGCCCACGGTCAGCGTGCAATTGCGGGAGCTGGCCAACGCGGTGGGCACGCCCTTGTTTGACATGGTCGGCAGGCGGATTCAGCTCACGGCGGCGGGGCAAACGCTGCTGGAGACGGTGAGTGAGGTGGTGGGTTGCTGGCAGCGCTTTGAATCTACGCTCTCAGATATGCAAGGCCTGCTGCGTGGGCGGCTCAAGATTGCGGCGGTCACCACCGCTGAATACTTCGTGCCCGATCTGCTAGGCCCTTTTGCGGCAGCGCACCCCGGCGTGGATATAGATCTGGCCGTGGAAAACCGAGATCGCGTGGTGGAGCGGCTTGAGAAGCACAGCGATGACTTGGCCGTGATGATGCTGCCGCCTGCGCACTTGCCGCTGGATGCGCTGCCTTTCATGGCCAACCCCTTGGTAGTGATCGCGGCAAAAGATCATCCGCGCGCCGCAAAACGCACGCAGCTTGCGCAGTTGCAGGGCGAGCGTTGGCTGATGCGCGAGAGCGGCAGCGGCACGCGCACGGTGGCCTTGCAGTATTTTCTAGCGCAAGGCTTTGAGCCGCGCATCGCCATGAGCTTGGGCAGCAACGAAGCGCTCAAGCATGCGGTGGCCGCGGGCTTAGGCATTGGTGTGATTTCGCGCATGGCGTTTGCGGGCAGTGCATCACAAGCGGGTTTGGTGGAGCTCAAAGTCAGCGGTTTTCCACTGCAAAGGCGGTGGCAGGTGGCTTGGCGGAAAGACTATCCCTTGTCTGCAGCAGCGCGCACATTTGTGCAATACCTGCAATCCAGGCCAACGTTGGGATGAACGTGCGATGACGCTGGCTTTGTTTGATGATGCACCTGAGGTGTCTGCGCCCAAGGAAAAGCTCACTAAGGCATCCGTTGGCGTTTTGCCAGCGCCAGTTTCCCAAGAGATTCAAGCCTTAGCTCAGTCCTTGCCGAGGCAACTGCACCTCGGCACATCGTCTTGGACTTTCCCCGGCTGGGCGGGCTTGGTTTGGGATCAGCCGTATGCTGAGCCCAAGCTTGCCAAAGAAGGCTTGCATGCCTACAGCCAGCATCCGCTGCTGCGCACCGTGAGCTTGGATCGCGCGTTCTACCGCCCGATGCGCGCCGAGGAATATGCCGCGCTGGCCGCGCAAGTGGGCGATGACTTCCGTTTCGTCGTCAAAGTGCCCAGCATGATCAGCGATGCTCTGGTTCGCGCCACCGAGGGCGAGCGAGCGGGGCAGGGCTTGCAGGCCAATCCGCATTTTCTGGATGCCGCTTTGTTTGATCAAGTCTGCCTGCAGCCCGTGCTGCAACCGACGGAGGCGGGTTGGGCGGAAGGGTAATAGTGGTGTTCGGGTGCGGTGGCGATCGCGACCGGGAAAAGCGACCGGAAATGGGCGCAGTGGCAGCGGAATTGGCTGACTTCG
>JANMDE010000267.1:0-4522 GCA_031376105.1 Variovorax sp.
AAATAGAAGGCACAGTACAAGGCCACCGCGATGGCCATGGCTTTGTGCAACGTGACGATGGCGAAGGAGATATTTATCTACCGCCGAATGAAATGCGCGCTGTGTTGCACCGTGATCAGGTGCGCGTGCGCATCGTGCGGCAAGACCGAAGGGGCCGCCCAGAAGGTCGCGTCACAGAAATTTTAAATCGCCCCAAAGGCCCGATCATTGGCCGCTTGCTGCAAGAGGGCGGCGTGTGGGTGGTGGCGCCCGAAGACAAGCGCTATGGGCAAGATGTGCTGATTCCCAAGAGCGGCACAGGCAATGCCAAAGCGGGGCAAGTGGTGGTGGTGCAACTCACCGAGCCGCCCTCGCTGTATGGTCAACCCGTGGGTCGCGTGAGCGAAGTGTTGGGCGAGATGGACGACCCCGGCATGGAGATTGAAATCGCCGTGCGCAAATACAGCGTGCCGCATGTGTTTTCTGATGCGGCGCAAGATGAAGCGCGCAAGCTGCCCGATAAGGTACGCCCCGCAGACAAAAAAGGCCGGGTCGATTTAACCGATGTGCCTTTGGTGACGATTGATGGCGAAGATGCGCGTGATTTTGACGATGCGGTGTATTGCGAGCCAGCAAAAGTGGGCAAAGGTAAAGGCTGGCGCCTGCTGGTGGCCATCGCCGACGTGTCAAATTATGTGCAAACCGGTGCGCCGATTGATGTGGATGCCTACGAGCGCGCCACCAGCGTTTATTTTCCGCGCCGTGTGATTCCGTTGCTGCCGGAGAAATTATCGAATGGCTTGTGTTCGCTCAATCCCAGCGTAGAGCGCTTGTGCATGGTCTGCGACATGCTCGTGACGGCGCAGGGGGATGTGCATGCGTATCAGTTTTATCCGGCGGTGATGTTCAGCCATGCTCGCTTTACCTACACTGAAGTAGCCGCGATTTTGGCCAATACGGGTGGCTCAGAAGCCAAAAAGCGCGCTGCCAGTGGCTTTGAGAGCGTGCCGCATTTGATGAATTTGTCCGATGTTTACCGAGCGCTGCTTCAAGCACGCGGCAGACGTGGCGCGATTGATCTGGAGACGGTCGAGACGCAAATCGTTTGCGATGAAAGCGGTCGTATTGAAAAAATCGTGCCGCGCACCCGTAACGAAGCACATAAGCTCATTGAAGAAGCGATGCTCGCGGCCAATGTCTGCTCGGCTGACTTCATCATGAATGCGAAGAAAACTGGCCTCTTCCGCGTGCATGAAGGCCCGACTCCCGAAAAGAAAGAAGTGCTGCGCCAATACTTGCGCGGCATGGGCATCAACGCGCAATTGAGCGATGACCCCACGCCCGCTGAATTTCAAGCGATCTCGGTCGCCACCAAAGACCGCCCTGAAGCCCAGCAAATTCACACCATGCTGCTGCGCTCCATGAGCCAAGCGATTTACACGCCGATCAATGCGGGCCACTTCGGCTTGGCCTACGAGGCTTACACACATTTCACTTCGCCAATTCGCCGTTATCCTGATTTGCTGGTGCACCGCGTCATCAAATCCATCCTGGCCAAAACCACTTACAAGCTGCCCACCCTGCCCACACCCGGCGACGCAGTCGAGCAATTTAAAAAGCGCTTGGCTTCACGCAAGAAGAAAAGCGAAGCTTTTGAAAAACGCAGTGGCAAAGAAGCCGCACAAGCCACTTCCAAAAAAACCAATGCCGAGCAAAACGCTTGGGAAGCCGCTGGCCTGCATTGCAGCGCCAACGAGCGCCGCGCTGACGAAGCCAGCAAAGATGTGGAAGCTTGGCTCAAATGCAAATACATGAAGGAGCATTTGGGCGAAGAATATGCGGGCACGGTTACCTCTGCCACGAGCTTTGGCTTGTTTGTCACTTTGGATGCGATGTATGTGGAAGGCTTGGTTCACATCACCGAGCTGGGCGGCGAGTATTTCCGCTTTGATGAAGTGCGCCAAGAGCTGCGCGGCGAGCGCACCGGCATTCGCTATGCGCTGGGCAGCAGAGTTCGCGTGCAGGTCAGCCGCGTTGATCTTGATGGCCGCAAGATCGACTTCCGTTTGGTCCGCGAAGGCGAAGTCATGCGCGTGGGCGGCGCGCCCGCCAGTGGTGGCAACCCCGCCATCCCCGGCGGCTATGTCCGCCTCGATGCCGACGACCGCGCCACGGGTCGCCCCGCCAAAAAAGGCAGCAAAACCACCGCCAAATCCAGCAAACAATCCGCAGCAGATCGCACGCAACGCAATCTGTCGCCGATTGCAGCGCTGAAGGCGGCGGTGAAGAAGGCAGCTAAGAAGGGGGCGAAGCGGAGCAGGCGATGAGTTAGCGCCCGGCAATCAAACGAAGCAAGGTCTTGGGATTGCGCCTAGCATCCAAGACAGCTGCAACGTAAGCAGTTGAGCCATCAAAGCGGTAGTAAATCAGAAAAGGAAACCGCTTTGATGAAGTGCGATGCAGTTCGTGCTTGGTTCGCGTGTGGATCCCTGCATATAACTTCAGAGATTCAATATCAGCAGCCAGGTTTTGGAGAAAATAGTTTCCTAAACCTGCTTCTGTTGATTAGTAGAAGTCAAATCCATCCACCAAATCTGCCTGCGCCTTAGGCGTGACACGTACCTGATGCATTGCAGCTCAGCGTAATTGACGTGCTTGAGCCATCGCAAAGAGCTGTGCTTTGGCTGTTTCCCAGTCTAAGGTGTTGCCAGATTCGATCTCTTTGACGCGGTCCGCCAATATCTCAGCGTGCCAATCAGTCTCGACACTTGCAAACTCGTCTTGCGTCAAAGATGCCCAGAGTGCCTCCATTGCATGCAAGCGCTGGGCGAGTGGCAGTTGAATGAGTTCAGTGACGCTCATGATGATCGATTCCTATCTGCGCAATTATGGCATTCGCTTCAAGGAATGCCAACCCTGCTCTTACTCGGTAGCTGGAGCAGCGTCGTTGTGCAACACCGTCCAAACATCTTCCACCCTCACAACACGGATGCGGTTTTGAAATACCTGCCCCATCGCGCGATGCGTGGCGGTATCTTCGCAAGCGCCTTGGTGTTTGACTTGGCCGTTGGCAAGGATCACCATTTGATCGGCCAGCAGCGCCATCGGTAGCTCATGCAACACGCTCACCACGGTTGTGCCGCTTTGCACTTGTGCTCGAATGGCATGGAGCCAGTCGATTTGATGGGGCGGGTCGAGGTTAGCCAAAGGCTCATCGAGTAAAAGTACTTTGGCTTGCGTGGCCAAGGCACGCGCTAGGCGCACGCGCTGTTGCTGTCCTGCAGAGAGTTGGCCGAGCAAGCGGCTATTGAATTGGAGAGTTTGCGTTTGCTGCATAGCCAGCTCGCAAGCTTCGACGTCTTGCGCTGTGATGCCGCCAAGCAAGCCGTGCTGTGGCAGGCGGCCGAGCATCACCACATCTTGCACGCGCATATCCAGCCCGCCCGTTTCATCTTGGGCAAGCCACGCGATCTGCTGGGCGCGTTCGCGTGGGGGCATGCTTCTGAGGTTTTTGCCATGCAATGCAACTTCGCCGTCAAATGGCAGCAGGCCAGCCAACACTTTGAGCAGCGTTGACTTGCCCGCCCCATTCGGGCCAACGATGCTGATCCACTGCGCTTGAGGCAATTCCAAGCTTAAACCCTCAAATATCAAGTGTTTACCTATGCTCGCCCATATAGAATCAGCATAGATTGCTATCTCTTTCATAGCATCTCCTTGTGACTCGCGTTCTCACGCTGCGCGCCCGAGCGCATCAGCCAAAGCAGATACGCGCCACCCAGTACCGCCGTGAGCACGCCCACCGGCAACTCACGCGGCGCGGCCATCCCGCGAGCCAACAAGTCAGACGCTTGCAGCAACACGCCGCCACACGAGGCGCTGAGCAAAATCAACGATCGATGTCGCGCTCTGCACAGCCCACGCACGAGATGCGGCGCGGCCAGGCCGACGAATGCAATCAGGCCGGTTTGCGCCACGGCTGCCCCGGTCGCCAGCGAAATCACCGCGACCAAGGCCAAGCGGATCGCAGGCAGCGGCAGCCCAAGGCTTTGCGCAGCCGCCTCGCCGAGCTGCAGCGCATCCAAAGATCGCGCTGCCAAAAGCGCCACAGGCAAGCAAAGCAAGAGCGCAAGCAGCAGCACCGCCACCGCGCTCCAGCCCAGAAAACTTGTGCTTCCCAGCATAAAGCCCTGCACAGCGAGCATCACCTCGGGCGCGAGCGTCAGCAAGAGCGAGCTCAGCGCCCCGAGCACCACGCCCACCACCACGCCGGCCAGCAGCAGCCGAAGCGGGCTGCCTACGCCTTGCGCGAGGATCAATGTCAGGCTCACCGCAACCAATGCGCCCACAAAAGCCGCACCGGTGAGCCCCAAGCTTTGCAACGCAGAGAGCGCCATCGGAGATATGCCCAAAGCCGCCAGCAAAATCACCACGCCTAAAGTGGCACCTGAAGCACTGCCCAGCAAAAACGGATCGGCCAACGGATTACGAAACAGCCCTTGCGCCAGTGCACCCGCGAGGCCGAGTAACGCGCCCGCGCCCC
>JANMDE010000255.1:0-3678 GCA_031376105.1 Variovorax sp.
GGCGCAAGAGGCTAGGCAGGTTGTCGGGCAGGGTGTTGTAGATTAGGGTTTCGATTCGGCGGTCAAAGCTTAAGTGGCGTTTGCCGTCGTCGCCTGTGAACGTGCCCAAGCTAATGTAGTCGCGCAGCACGGCATCTTCCCACAGCGCGAAGGCTCGCTTTGATTTGAAGCTGTCGTAAGCGGCTTGCTCACTCGCCCACACCTGGGTGCGGCGCTGGCTGACTTTGCCGGGTGAGATATTGCCGACAAAGCCGCCCGCTTTGGCCGCGCCAAGCGCAGTGGCTTTCCAGCCGCCAATGACTGGCGAATCCAGCAACACCACGCCGCGCACAAGATCAGGATGCCTTGCAGCGCACATGGTGCTCAAAATGCCACCGAGAGAATGGCCAACCAGCCAAGCTTTCTCTCCTGATTTTTCTACCAAGGGTTGGCTGAAATCTGCAAGTTGTTGCACGAGATGCGGCCAATTATTGGTCACAGGATAGCGTTCGTCATGCCCTAGTTTTTCAATGCTTTTCACGCGGTAGCCGCGTTTTTTGATCGAAGCGAGCATCACGCCATAGGTGCTGGCGGGAAAGCTGTTGCCATGAGAAAAAATCAGCAAGCTCAAATCAGTTTTTCCTCAGGTGTGGTGATTTTCTTCAAGGGAATGCTGCGCGTGGTCGATGCCATTAGCGGAGAAGTGGTTTGGCCGCCATTCCACTGCGGGTCTTCTAAGCTGTCAAACACTTCGCGAAGCTTGCCGCCCCAGGTACGGCGCAGCATTTGGAAATAAGGGTTGTTTTCTTCGACGCAAACGATACGGTCGCTTTGCAGTTGATCGGCTTCATACACCACCAAGTCTAAGGGAAGACCCACCGAGAGATTTGATTTGAGGGTGGAATCCATGGAGACGAGCGCGCATTTAGCCGCTTCATCTAGCGGCGTATCAGGCTCAAGCACGCGATCAAGCACGGGTTTGCCGTATTTGGATTCACCCACCTGAAAGTAAGGCGTCTCTTGGGTGGCTTCGATGAAATTACCCGCTGAGTACACCTGAAATAGGCGCATGCCTTCTCCTGCAATTTGCCCGCCGAAGATCATGGAGACATTGAACTCTACGCCCGATAGGCGCAGAGCCTCGCCGTCGCGCTGATAAACATGGCGAATTGCCGAGCCCAGCACGCGCGCAGCATCAAACATGCTCCTGGCATTCCAGATGGTGATCGGCTCGCCTTCTTCACTTTTCAGCTGCTCCACCTGTAGCATCTCGCGCACGCTTTGGCTGATGCTCAAGTTGCCCGCAGAAAGCAAGACCATGAAGCGGTCTCCTGCTTTTTCGTAAACGATCATTTTGCGGAAAGTGCTGATCTGATCCAAGCCCGCGTTGGTGCGCGAGTCGGAGAGGAACACCAAGCCGGCGTTCAGTTTGATGGCGACGCAGTAAGTCATGAGTTTTTCTGTAGTTTTTTCAATTTGTACAAGGCGTCAAGCGCCTCGCGAGGGCTCAAATTGTCTGGGTTGATAGTCTCTAGCTCTGATTCTACTGCGCTGCTTGCTCCTGAAACCATAGCTGCCTGAGTCGGCTCAGCGAACAGATCAACCTGCGATTGTGTTGCTTGTTGTTGCGTTTCCAAGCGTTCGAGCGCCGCACGAGCATGGTTGACCACTTGCACAGGCACGCCAGCGAGCTTTGCAACCTGAATACCGTAGCTCTTGCTGGCGGGCCCAGCTTCGATGCTGTGTAAAAAAGCGATATCGCGCCCTGTCTCGACGGCGCTGACATGCACGTTGACTGCGCCGTGGTGATCGGCGGGGAATTGAGTGAGCTCGAAATAATGGGTGGCAAAGAGCGTGAAGGCCTGCGTTTTATGCAGATGCGCGGCGATGCCGCTGGCGAGAGCTAAGCCATCAAAGGTGCTGGTGCCTCTGCCGATTTCGTCCATGAGTACCAAACTTTGCGGCGTGGCGGCATGCAAAATTTGCGCAGCTTCTGTCATCTCTAGCATGAAGGTGGATTGCGCATTGGCTAGATCGTCTGCTGCGCCGATGCGGGTGTAGATCGCATCCAGCGGCCCGAGGCGGCAGCTTGAAGCAGGCACATAGGAGCCAAGAGCAGCGAGCAGGGTGATCACGGCAATCTGGCGCATGTAGGTGGATTTGCCGCCCATATTCGGCCCAGTAATCACTTGCATGCGGGTTTTGGAATGCAGATCAGTGTCGTTGGCGATGAAGGGTTTGTTGACCGTCTCAGCCAAACGCGCCTCCACCACGGGATGGCGGCCTGCGCGGATATCAATGCACGGCTCAGCGACGAATTGCGGGGCGCACCAGTTGAGCGTAAGCGAGCGCTCGGCCAGCGCGCACAGAGCATCGAGCGTGGCGATGGCGGTGGCGGCGGCTGTGAGGGATTGCACGTGGGGTTGCAGGCTATCTAACACTTGCTCGTAGAGAAACTTCTCCCGTGCCAGTGAGCGCTCTTGCGCAGAGAGCGCTTTGTCTTCAAAGGTTTTGAGCTCGGGCGTGATGAAGCGCTCGGCGTTTTTGAGGGTCTGGCGACGGCGGTAATCATCGGGCACTTTGCTCGCTTGGCCTTGGGTGACCTCGATATAGAAGCCATGCACTTTGTTGTATTGCACGCGAAGATTGTTGATGCCGGTGCGTTCGCGTTCGCGGGTTTCCAGATCGAGCAGGAAGGCATCGCAATTTGTTTGGATCGCGCGCAGCTCGTCTAGATCAGCATCAAAACCGTGGTTGATCACGCCGCCATCGCGCACCAGCGCAGCAGGCTCGGGCAGGATGGCCGCTTGCAAAAGATGCGTGCAAGCGTGCAAGCTTTCACTGGACTGCAAAGCCTTATAAATGGAAAAGAAATCGCCTTCTAGCCCTGATAGATACTGCGCAATACGCTCTGATTTTGATAGCGTTAATTGCAACGCGACCAGTTCCCTCGGTTTGACTTGGCGCAGCGCAATCCGCGCTGCAATGCGCTCTACATCCGAGCTGCCTTTGAGTTGCTCACGCAGTTTGCCAGCATGCTGCTCGCGTAAGACGCCGATCATCTGAATGCGCTGCTGCGCCGTGCTGCGATCTCGCTGCACGTTGAGCAGCCAGCTTTTCAAAGCGCGGCTGCCCATGCCTGTCATGCAGGTATCAAGCAATGAAAACAGCGTGGGGCTGTCCTCGCCGCGCAGGGTTTGCGTGAGCTCCAAGTTACGCCGCGTGGGCAGCGGAATATCCATCAGCTCTGCTTCGCGTTGCACGCGAAGGCGGTTCACATGCGCCAATCTCGCGCCTTGCGTGTGTTCGGCATAAGCTAGCAGGGCGCAGGCAGCGGCTTGCGAATGTACAAGCTCTTGCGCGTTGAAGGCGGCAAGACTAGCCACCTGCAATTGCTCGCAAAGCTTTTGTGTGCCCAAGCCCGCATCAAACTGAAACGCAGGACGCAGTGTGAAAGAGAGCTGTTGTGAGAAGCGTAGCGCTTTGATCTGTTGCTCGAATGCTGGAGTCACATCGCTCGCATACAGCAATTCACTCGGCGCAATGCGAGAGACCCAGCCCGCCAATTCATCGTGGCTGCATTCAGCGAGTTGAATCTCCGATTGCGTGAGCGCAAGCCAAGCCAGCCCCAGCCGATTTCGCGGCGCTTGATGTACGGCCAGCAGCGTGGCTTCAGATTTATCGCTGAGCAATTCGGTG
>JANMDE010000258.1:0-2587 GCA_031376105.1 Variovorax sp.
CCAACCGCTTCAGCACCGTCAGCGCGCCGATCATGGCCGGCTGATGCAGCATGTACCAAGTCAAGCTCCAAGTGCCGAGCCAAGCCAGCCAGCTCGCAGCGGGTGCAATGCTGCCGGTGAACACATCGCGGCAATGCGCCAGTAGCCATTGCGCCGCCGCCACGCCCCACCACATCACGCCCAGCCACGGGAAGATCGGCACATAGTCTTCCGTCACCGGCAGCTTGGAGATCCAGCCGAGGATATTGAAGCCCGCTTCATTGAGAAATTGCAGGTCTCCCCTTATAGATATTGCATAGTTTGCTATGAATTTAGAAGCAATGGCCAACGCACCCAGCGGCACCAGCCAAGCGCCCCAATGCGCTGTGAGCCGCACCAAGATCAGCATCACGGCAATGCCATGCAAGACGCCGAAATAAATAAACGTCTTCGGATACATCAGATACGAGCCCGCCGAGACGAGAAGCGCACAAGCCGCCACCTGCGCCCAGCGCCGCCAAAATCGTGGCCATGTCTGCCCTTGATGCAGCGCCACCGCCTGCCCTGCGCCCGCGCACAGCAGAAACAAACTCACAATCGCACTGCGCTGCCAAGTCCAGAATGGATCACGATAAAAATCTTGCGTTATCCAGCCAAAATGATTCAGATCAAAGCAAAAATGATAAAGCGTCATCCAGACAATCGCCACGCCGCGCAGCGCGTCTAAGCGGTGAAAGCGCATGCTGCTTTTCATTTGCTGCGCAGCTTTTGCACCACAGTCCACAGCGCCACGCAAACGGCGCCAACCGCCACACCCAGCAGCAATTCTAAGCAAAATCCGGCAATACCCGACATAGAACCTGCATAGCTTGCTATTGAATTAATAGCGTTTTGAATCGCATGCACGCCATGCGCCAAGATGCTGCCGCCCACGCTGAACATCGCCAGCGTGCCCGCCACGGAAAGAAATTTCATCAGCTTGGGCGCGAACGCCACCAAACCACGGCCAACAGCCTGTAACGCGCTACTCTCGCGCTTCATCAACGCAAAGCCTGCGTCATCCATCTTCACAATCGCCGCCACCAAGCCATACACCCCAACCGTCATCAGCACTGAAATCAGCACGAGCACCGTCACTTGCTTTGAGAAGCTCGCCGCAGCCACCGTGCCCAGCGCGATCACGATGATCTCAGCCGACAAAATAAAGTCAGTGCGGATTGCGCCTTTGATTTTGTCTTTTTCAAAAGCCACCATATCCACTTCAGGATGCTTCACCGCTTCGGTGATCTCAGCGTGATGCGCCTCATCTTCCTTTTTGTGAAGAAACTTATGCGCCACTTTTTCAAAGCCTTCAAAGCAGAGAAACGCGCCGCCCAGCATCAGCAGCGGCACAATCGCCCAAGGGATCAAGGCACTAATAGCCAGCGCAGCGGGCACCAAAATGGCTTTGTTCAGCGCCGAGCCCTTAAACACTGCCCAGACCACCGGCAGCTCGCGCTTGGCCGCCACGCCCGCCACTTGCTCGGCATTCAGCGCCAAATCATCGCCCAACACGCCCGCCGTCTTTTTAGCAGCCACTTTGGTCATCACAGCCACGTCGTCAAGCAATGTAGCGATATCGTCGAGAAGGGCGAGGAGACTGGATGCCATGGTGGTTGAAGAAAGTCGAGTGAATGAGATTTTGCCGCAGATGCATGACCATCAAAGCAAGCGTACCTTCACGACCTTACCTTTGATTCGTGCCTGCCCCAAGCGCTGCGCTACCTCGGCGCCGATCTTGCGCGATACCGCCACATAAGTAGAAAACTCATTCACTGTGATCTTTCCCACCTGCTCGCGGGTGTATTTCAGATCAGCGGTGAGTGCACCCAGCACATCGCCGGGTCGGATCTTTTCTTTGCGGCCGCCTTGGATATACAGCGTGGCCATCGGCGGCAAGAGGGGTGCGGTGCTGGTGGAGGTGAGCTCAGAGAGTTTGCTCCACACAGTTTCCCGGCCTTGCAGCAGTTCGATCTTGCCGACGTTGCCCATCTCATCCATGCTGGCCAAATTCAGCGCCAAGCCGCTCTCGCCTGCGCGGCCGGTGCGGCCAATGCGGTGAATATGAATCTCCGCATCGGGTGTGACGTCCACATTGATCACGGCTTGCAAATTGGCAATATCCAGCCCGCGCGCCGCCACATCGGTGGCCACCAGCACGCTGCAACTTTTGTTGGCAAACTGCACCAACACCTGATCACGCTCGCGCTGCTCCAGTTCGCCATAGAGCGCCTGCGCTTTGTAGCCCTGCGCTTGCAAAAACGTCTCTAGTTCGCGGCATTGCGCCTTGGTGTTGCAAAAGGCCAGCGTGCTCTCAGGGCGGAAATGCGCGAGGATTTGCCCGACCGCTGTAAAGCGCTCAGTCGAGTTGGCGCCACGCCGCCCATCGCCTGCAATTTCATACCAGCGCTGCTCGATTTGGTTGCCCGCGTGTTGCAGCTCCACCTTGATGGTTTGCGGGCTGCGCATGAATTGGGCGCTGAGCTTGGCAATGCCCTCTGGGTAGGTGGCAGAAAACAGCAGGGTTTGCCGCTCCTTGGGGCATTTTTTAGCCACCACGGTGATATCG
>JANMDE010000259.1:0-7329 GCA_031376105.1 Variovorax sp.
GCCGGTTTGCGTGGTGCCGTTGTAAACCAAACGCGGTGTGCCAGCGATGCCTTCGCCTTTGAAGCTGCCTTCGCGCTCGCCGCCCGGACCAGCGCCGGTGATCGTGCCAGCGACGGCGGTGTAGAAATAGCTGCCATTGGTGCCGTCGAGCAAGGGTGGACCATAAGCGCCCAGAAAGGTCACGCCGCCGCCGCGAAAGCCGCGCTCGCTCGCGTCCAGATTGAAGCCCGCCATCGTCACGGTGCCTGTGGCTTGCATGCCGAGCACACCTCCTGTTACGCCATTCCAAGAGGCAGGCTGCACATTGCCAGTGAGCGACACATTGGCGTATTGCGGCACGCGCACCACTTGGTAGCGATACGCGCCCACGCCCCCAGTAGCCGCGCTCGCTTGGTATGAATTCACCGTGCCGCCCGATGCGCCGCCACAGATCACCGATATGCTCGTCGTGCCAGAAGCCGATGTGGCGGTGCAGTATTCCCACGCGCCAGCACGGTAACTAGTAGAGGCCAGATTGCCGCCGGCATACGATGCGGCTGTCGTGAGTGTGTAGGTGGCGCAAGCGCCTGTGCCCACGCCATCGCCATAGCAATCGCTGTTGGAAAAATTAATCTCTGCGCCTTGCATTTGCATCACGATCACCAGATCGCCCGCAGCAATGGCCGTGGCTGCACCGCCGCCGGTGGTGTCAGCGGTGGGGCTCATCGGAATGCTCGTCGCGCCTGCCGCCGGTGAACCCGTGCCGGCGTAATAAGAATTCACCACGCCACTGATGCTGGGCGTGCTGGCATTTTGGCCGGGGCTGGCACAGACCTGTGCCAACGCAATGCTGCCAGCGAGCATGCAAGCCGCCGCCAAGCTGTGCAGTAGCGCATCCATGCAGCGCCGCGTGGTTACAAAAAATTTCATATGCGTATTATCGCTGCTTCAAAGGCCTGCTTTTCGCGCGTCGCTCGCTGGCAAACACCGCCACCAAAGCGGCCAGCGAGCAGAGCACCAAGCTGGCAGCCATCCAATGCGCGGAGGCTTCATCAAACGCTTGCACCCGGTCGTAAATTGCAATCGACAGCGTGCGCGTCTCCCCTGCAATGGAGCCGCCCACCATCAGCACCACGCCGAATTCGCCCAAAGTATGCGCCAGCGTGAGCGCGATACCTGCAAGCACGCCGGGCAATGCCAGCGGCAACTCAATTTTTTGAAAACACCGCCAGCTTGACAAACCGCCCACCCAAGCCGCTTCTCGCACGCTGGGCGCAATGCTGGCAAAAGCACGCTGAATCGGCTGCACCATGAAGGGAATGTTCACCAAGAGCGAGGCCAGCAACAGGCCCTCAAAGCTAAACACCAACCGGATGCCCAGCGCATCGTGCAACCAGCGCCCCAGCGCCGCGCCTTGACCAAAGGCACTCAGAAGATAAAAACCAATCACGGTGGGCGGTAAAAGCAAAGGCAGCAAAAGCAGCGCTTCGATCCAAGGCTTCGCGCGGCTGGTCGTGAAAGCCAGCCAGCGACCCAGCCACAAACCCAGCGGCAGGAGCAAAGCCGCCGTTGCCACAGCCAAAAAGAGAGAAACGCGAGCGGCTTGCCAATCCATGAGGCAATGATACTTGCCTGCGCTTCAGCTTCAAACGGGGAACCCTGAGCCGGTAAGCTGTTAAAAAGCGCCAAATGTCACCTTAAAGCAATATTTGTGCCGCCGTGAAGTACACTTGGCTTCCGAAATTTCATCTTCTACACGCCATGCCCGCTTCAACTTTCTTTTTTGCACTGCGCGCCTGCGTGCTGGGCATGATGATGTCGCTTCTGAGCATGGCCGCGCAAGCCGAGCGTGCCGACCGTACCAAGCCGATGAATGCCGAGGCCGATTCGCTGCGCTATGACGATGTGAAGCAAATCAGCGTGTTCACCGGCAATGTCGTGATCACCAAGGGCACGATGGTGATTCGCGCTGATCGCGTGGAGGTGCGCCAAGACAACGAAGGCTTTCAGTTTGGCACGGCCAGCAGCACGGGCGGCAAACGCGCTTTTTTTCGCCAAAAGCGCGACAGTGGCGACGAATGGATTGAAGGCGAAGCCGAAACCATTATTTATGACGGCAAAGCAGACAATGTGAATTTCAGCCGCAACGCCAGCCTACGTCGCCTGCGCGGCGCTACCGTCACCGACGAAACCCAGGGCGCACAAATCACGTATGACAACACCAGCGATGTGTTTAATGTCTCTGGCGGCGCGGCGGGCGCAGGCAATCCGAGCGGGCGCGTGCGTGCTGTGCTCAGCCCGCGCAATGCCGCCAGCGCACCGGCCGCAGCTGCTCCGGCCAACGCCACACCCGCGCCGCCGCTGCGCTCTAGCACGAGCTTGGGCGGGGAGAAGAAGTGAGCGGTCCTGTAAACGCGTCTGAGCAAGCCCCTGGCCGCAAACTGGTGGCGCAGGGTTTGCAAAAAAGCTATGGCGCGCGCCAGGTGGTCAAAGATGTGTCGCTGTCTGTGTCGCAAGGCGAAGTGGTGGGCTTGCTGGGCCCCAATGGCGCTGGCAAGACGACTTCGTTTTATATGATCGTGGGCTTGGTTCGCGCAGATGCGGGCGAGATCACGATCAACGGCCAAAGTGCGCAAAACATGCCGATTCACCGCCGCTCGCGCATGGGTCTGAGCTATTTGCCGCAAGAGGCGTCGATTTTTCGTAAGTTGAACGTCACAGAAAACGTGCAGGCCGTGCTTGAATTGCAGCGCGATGCAGACGGCAAGCCGCTCACGAAAGAGGCCTTGAATACGCAGCTAGAGCAATTACTTAAAGATTTGCGTGTGGATCATCTGCGTGATTCGCCTGCGCTGGCGCTCTCGGGCGGCGAGCGCCGCCGCGTGGAGATCGCGCGCGCGCTAGCTACCAACCCACAGTTTATTTTGCTCGACGAGCCCTTCGCTGGCATTGACCCGATTGCCGTGATTGAGATTCAGCGCATCATCGGTTTTCTGAAAAGCCGTGGCATTGGCGTGTTGATTACGGATCACAATGTGCGCGAAACTTTAGGCATTTGCGACCATGCCTACATCATCAGCGAAGGTCGCGTGCTGGCGCGCGGCACTCCAGCTGAGATTGTGGACAACGCGGATGTGCGGCGCGTGTATTTGGGCGAGCATTTCCGCATGTGAGCGGCGGTGGGCATCTCCTGTGCCTGCTGCGCTTGATCTGCGTGATTCACTATGAAACCGGGCTTAAGTCTTCGCGTCTCCCAGCATTTGGCGCTCACGCCACAGTTGCAGCAATCGATCCGCTTGCTGCAACTGTCCACGCTCGAACTTTCGCAAGAAATCGAGCAAATGCTGCAAGACAATCCATTTTTGGAGCAAGATGCTCTGGAAATGGGTGCGGAAGAGAGCATGGCACTGGAGCGCAGCCTGCGCACCGATGAAGCCTTGATCCGCGAAAGCCGAGAAGAGCAATCAGACGCTCCTGAATTCATAGCAAACAATTCAGATTCTATAAGGGCAGATAGCCAAAAAGACACTGAAAGCACGGGCTCAGACGAGAGCGCGCCCACCACCGAGCCGAGCGACTGGGAAGGCGATGGCAGCCCCGACATTCCCGCAGACGACACCGAATGGGGTGTGGACGCCAGCGCACGCGGCCCGGGCGCTTCACAAGCCAGCGATGATTACGATCCCACCGAGCACAACAGCAGCCACAGCACGCTGCAAGAGCATCTGCATCGCCAAGCGCTCTCGTTGCGGCTCTCGCCAGAAGACCGCGCCGCTTTGGGTATGCTCATCGAATCTCTCAACGACGATGGCTATCTGGAAGACGATTTCGAGACGCTGGCGCAAAGCCTGGGTGCCACCACGCTAGATGATGTTGAAGAGCTGATCGCGCGCTTTTCCATAGCGCTCAAATGGTTGCAAAATTTAGAGCCAGTGGGCGTGGGCGCGCGCGGCTTGGCAGAATGCTTGCTGCTGCAATTGCGTGCCAAGCCTGAGTTTGCGCAAGATGCCGTTTTGCAAGTGGCGGCGCGTATCTTGAGGCATCCGCTGGAGCTGCTGGCCAAGCGCGATGTGAAGCGCTTGGCGCAGCTGACGCATGCCAGCAGCGATGAGATCAAGGCGGCGATTCCTCTGATCGCGCGGCTGGAGCCCAAGCCCGCGCGTATGTTTGCGCAAGTCGAGCGCAATATTGTGATTCCTGATGTGATCGTGCGCAGCGAGAAGCGCCGTGGGCAAATGGTGTTTACCGCTCAGCTCAATCCAGAGGTGATGCCGCGCTTGAATGTGAATGATCTGTATGCCAATGCGCTCAAAGGCAGCAAAAAAACGGAAGCCGTGCAGGGCTTGCAAACGCGCCTACAAGAAGCCCGCTGGTTCATCAAAAACGTGCAGCAGCGTTTTGACACGATCTTGCGCGTGAGCCAAGCCATCATTGAGCGGCAAAGCAGCTTCTTCAAGCATGGCGCGGTAGCCATGCGCCCGCTGGTGCTGCGCGAGATTGCCGATGAAATTGGCATGCATGAATCCACCATCAGCCGCGTCACCACCGCCAAATACATGTCCACGCCTTACGGCACCTTTGAGCTGAAGTATTTTTTCGGCTCGGCGCTCACCACCGAGACCGGCGGCATCGCCTCCAGCACCGCTGTGCGCGAGCTGATCAAGCAGTTCATCGATGCTGAGAGCAAAGCCAAGCCCTTGAGCGACAACGCGATTTGCCAAATGCTCAAAGAACAAGGCATCGAATGTGCCCGCCGCACCGTGGCTAAATATCGCGAAGCCCTTCGCATCCCCGTGACGAGTTTGCGAAAGACTTTATGAATAATCTCCACCTTTTCTTACCTTGCGCTGGCGGTGTGGAAACATACCTTGCCGATGAAGCTCGCAAGATCATCCAAGAGCCCGAAGCGATCCAACAGCAAATGGGCGGTGTAGCCGTCAAAGCCAGTTGGCGGCAAGCTTTAGAGCTTAATCTTCACAGCCGCCTCGCTAGCCGGGTGCTGATTGGCGTGATGCAGCGCCCTTATCGCAGCGAAGACGATATCTACGAAGCTGCCTGCGATGTGGCTTGGGAAATCTGGTTCACCCAGAAGCACAGCTTCAAGATCGACATCACCGCCACGCGCAGCCCCCTAAAAAGCCTCAATTTCGCCGCCCTGCGCGTGAAAGATGCGATTTGCGACCGTTTTCGCCACAAAACTGGCGAGCGTCCCAGTGTCGACACCCAGCGCCCCGATGCGCGTGTGTATGTGCATTTGAGCGCCGAGCATGTCAGTTTGTATGTTGATACCAGCGGCGAGCCGCTTTTCAAGCGCGGCTGGCGGCAAGACAAAGGCGATGCGCCACTGAAGGAAACCTTGGCTGCAGCCATGATCGCTGCCAGCGGATGGCAGCCCGATCAGCCGCTTTATGACCCCTGCTGCGGTAGCGGCACGATTTTGATTGAAGCTGCGCAAATCGCGCTTGGCATTCCTGCTGGCGGCCAGCGCCGTTTTGGCTTTGAGCGCCTGTTGCCCTTCCAGAAGCATGTCTGGGATGCTATGAAATCAGAAGCAAACAATATAGATTCTATAAGGGCGAATGGCCTAGAAGACCACAAAGATCTACACATCTACGGCTCTGACGTGGCGCACCGCATGGTCGATTTCGCGCAACGCAATGCCGAGCTGGCAGGCGTGGGCGAGGCCATCCAGTTGCGCGGCGGCGATGCCTTGCAGCGCAAGCCGCCCTGCGATGTGCCGCCCCAAGGCGCGGTGATTCTCACCAACCCACCGTATGGCGAGCGGATTGAAGTGGCTGGTGTGGCTGGAGCAGGTGCAAGTCCGCAGCTGGGACAATCGCGCGAAACCGCCGAGTTCAATCAGGAAGAGGGTGATTTCTTCCTCCAACTCGCCGCCCACTGGAAAACCCATTTCGACGGCTGGACAGCGCATTTGCTCGTGCCCGATATGAAGCTGCCTGGCAAAATGCGTCTCAAAGAAACCCGCCGAGTGCCGCTGTGGAACGGCCCGATTGAATGCCGCCTGTTCCGCTTCGATATTCAGGCCAGACGCACCCTGCAGCCAGATGTCAGCAGTGCCAGTCTGACTTGACTGCGATATCGCCGCCATGCTTCTTTCTGCCGACCCTGCTCAAGCGCCAACGCCATTGCAGGCGCAATCCCCAGCCCCAGCCCAAGTCCCGGATGCCATCGCCACGATCGTCGTTTTAGACACCAACATCGTCCTTGATCTCTTCCTTTTCCAAGACCCGGCAACCCTAGCCCTGCGCCAGCAGCTCCAATCGGGCCAACTGCAATGGTTTGCCACGCCTCACATGCGCAGCGAGTTGGAGCGAGTGCTCACCTATCCGCATATCGCCGCAAAATTATCGTTCTATCAAAAAGCGCCCAATGACATCTTGGCGCAATTTGACCACTACGCCCAGCTCACGCCAGCCCCAGCCAGCAAAGCGCCCTACACCTGCACCGATCCCGACGACCAAGTCTTCATTGATCTCGCCACGTTTTTGGCTTCGCATCATCCCAACGCCGCAATAGCACTGGTCAGCAAAGACAAAGCCGTGCTCAGCATGCGCAAGCGGCTCGGGAAAGTGGCGGTTCATGTCAGTTCTGCTATCGCAAACTGACAGAAATGTCACGGTCTGGAGCTAGGTGTCGAAGCCATGACTCTCAATGAGGGGCCGGGTTAATAACAAAGTATTCAAAATCTGCTTTTCTACCGAGATCGACCTGGTTGGCACGGGGCTTGCTGTTACAGAGTGTCACACTTCTCAGTTTCTCATTCACATCCCCGGAGTCATTTCATGAAACGCAGCTTACAAAAAGGCTTTACCTTAATCGAACTGATGATCGTCGTCGCGATCATTGGCATTTTGGCGGCAGTGGCCTTGCCCGCTTATCAAGACTACACCACGCGCGCAAAGGTTTCGGAGGTTTTGCTTGCTGCCTCCAACATGAAGAACACGGTTGCCGAAATAGCGTCAACGGCAACGACTATGCCGGCCAGTGCAAGCGTGACCATGGTCTACCCCAACACCAAGTATGTTGAGGTGGTTTGGTATCTTCAAACGAGTCCAACCGAGAGCCGGATTGTGGCCAGAGCACAGGGGGATTCCGCAATAACTGGCAGAGAAATGACGATCAATGGTGTATTGGGTGCCAATGGCCAAATCGACTGGCTATGCGGGACATACACCGTTCCTACAGCACAAAAAATTGATGCCAAATACCGTCCTGCGAGCTGTCAATACGGGGGGTGATATTCAAGCCATTCACCGGTTCATTGAAAAGCTCCTACGGGGCTTTTTCTCCTTTCTGATTTGCCGAATCAGATCAAGGATTGTGATATCG